>CALDIE010000068.1 GCA_937901625.1 uncultured Lachnospiraceae bacterium | reverse complement strand
GCGGTACTTGATATGAAAGAGGATATCAGCAACGCATTAAAGGTAGCAGGCAAATAAAAGAACATTTTCAACGTGAAAAAAGAGTAAAAAGGAAGGAAAGCGGTATACATAATTCTTTGTAATTATGTATACCGCTCATTGAAATCACAATATACTTATGGTACAATGACGGGGAAAATGACTTTGCGGGAAAGACGCCGGTTAATGGCGTAAAATCCGAAAAAGAGATCCGATGGGAGAAACAATATGGAACAGTACAAGCAGGAATTCATCGATTTTATGGTGGAGAGTAAAGTTCTTAAGTTTGGAGACTTCACATTAAAGAGCGGACGGAAGTCGCCCTTTTTTATGAATGCGGGCGCTTACGTGACCGGTACACAGTTGCGGAAACTCGGCGAGTACTACGCAAAGGCGATCCATGACAATTTCGGACTGGATTTTGATGTTTTATTCGGACCGGCATATAAGGGTATTCCCTTAAGTGTATGTACCGCTATGGCGATCAGTGAACTCTACGGCAAGGATGTGCGGTATTGTTCGAATCGTAAGGAAGTGAAGGACCATGGAGACGTGGGTATTCTTTTAGGCAGCAAGTTAGAGGATGGAGACAGGGTTGTTATGATCGAGGATGTGACCACATCCGGTAAGTCTATCGAGGAGACCTATCCGATCGTAACCGCACAGGCTAAAGTTGAGATCAAAGGTCTTGTGGTTTCATTAAACCGCATGGAAAAGGGGAAGACCGAACAGTCTGCATTGCAGGAAATATCCGAAACCTACGGATTTCCTACGGCTGCTATCGTATCGATGGCTGAAGTGACAGAGTATCTGTACGGAAAGGAGAAGGACGGAAAGGTTCTGATCGACGATACGATGAAGGCTTCTATTGATGCATATTATGCGCAGTATGGTGCAAACTAACAGGAGGATGGCTATGGAAGAAAAGATCTACAGAACCATGCGTGGTGTAGGAAGAACCTGTATTATTTTGGGAGTTCTTTCCATTGTTTTCGGAATCATATCCGGAGTGTTGATGTTTGTAGGCGGCGGAAAGCTTTTGTCGAGAAAGAACAATCTCCTGTTCTAGAACGGACGAAGGTATGTCGATCCTTGCAAATTATAAATTTACAAATAAAAAGCATTCTCCCCTGGGGATTATGTCTGTGATCCTTGGATTGATCTCGGGAATATCCCTGATCGTGGTGATGATCTTAACGTATCGGGCGAGAGGGGAGGCGGCAACGCAGTACGGAATGGTGGCGTTGCTGGCACTCATCATGGCCGTTGTGGGCGTGATACTGGGGTATCGTGCCGATCGTGAAAAAGACCGGTATTATTTCTTCCCACGCCTTGGAATGATCTTAAACGGCATGGTGCTGGTGGGAGAATTGGCAATCTTATTTGCGAGTGTATGAAATGATGACTGAATTATCGGAGTTATATAAAGAGCGCAGGGAATTGGCCCTGATCAGGCTTAAAGAGATCGCGAGCGAGGGTGAAAATGAGCCGCTTTCGGGTTTGGAGAAAGCCTGGGAGGAATACGCGCTGACACAGGCAAAGTTTCTGCTCCGTTTAAACGACCTGATCGATACGGTGGATGAAGAGAGAAGCGAGGCTGAGTGGAAGCGGATCAATTCGGAACTCTATGATGAGATCCGGTCCGGACGGTATGAGACCTGTTTTGCCAATCCCGTATATGCGTCAAAGCGATTCGGAGAAGGAATGGGGAGGCTGCTGTCTGCGGTTGCTGCAGAGATGCGAAGCGCAATCCCCGCTGTATTTGAACAGGATGAAGAAGATCTGTTATTACGGATGGAACTTTTCCTGGAAATCCATACAACAGTTGATGAATGGCAAAAAGAGTGGAAGGGCGCGCAGAAGGAAACGGAGATCGAGACGGATACGCAAGATCTTGAGAAAGCCGTAAAGAGCGACCTTTATTGGTATGTTAGCGATTATTCCGAGATCGCCATGGAAAAACGTATCGCGCAGATGGTGGATCCGGCCGGCGATTTTGCCGTAAAGATCGTTTGTGAGAGTGATCTTTCGGATCCGGGATACCTGTATCGCTACGGAGAATATATTACAGACAATGAGTTGGAACTGGCGAAGCACATTCAGGACTTGCCGGAAGAAACCGTTAAAAAGATGGCGGATACCTTTACGGAAGGATACCGCATCGGATTTAAGACAACAGGGAAGGATATCTCCTTAAAGAAGACGGTAAATATCCGCTATCCCATAGGTATGGAACGTATGGTCCGGATGGCGATCGGCAACTTTAAGGCGATCGGTCTTGAACCGGTGATCTATCGGGCGACCAACAGTCTTTTAACCGGACGGAGTGTGGTTGCCAACGGATACTTCGGCGCGTTTGCCAATCAGCAATATGAATATGATCACAGGGAAGATGAGGCGAGCGTCTGGGACGGGCAGTTGGCAACCAGAAAACTTGAGTGCACCAGGAATGCCTATGAGAAGTACAGGGATCTGGCCAAAGTGCACGGCGGACCGGCAGTTATCGAGACTTTCGGGGACGTTCCCTTTGTACCGGCTTCCTGTCCGCAGGGATACCGATACTCCGAAAAACAGCAGGAAAACCGGGTGCAGTACAGAGTGCAGGCCGGGAAGATGACCAATACCTATATTCCGGGAGAGGAGAGAAGTTTTACCATCATCGCTTTTCCGGTACCGGCGATAGGAGATCGCTTTAAGGAAATCTTCGACGCGGTGACCCGGATCAATACACTCGATTACATGAAGTACAGCAGGATACAGCAGGCACTGATCGATACGCTCGATAAGGCGGTTGAAGTGCATGTTACGGGACGGGGCGGCAACCGGACGGATCTACGGGTTGCTTTATGTGAGATTAAGGATCCGGCAAAAGAGACGCACTTTGAAAACTGCGTGGCGGATGTAAATATTCCCGTGGGAGAGGTATTTACTTCCCCTAAATTAAAAGGAACCAACGGGATCCTGCACGTGGGGCACGTGTATTTAAACGAACTGGAATTCCGCGATCTGTCGGTTACGTTTGAAGACGGCATGGTAGCGGATTACGATTGCGGTAATTTTGAAACGGAAGAAGAGAACAGACGCTATTTTGAAGAAAATGTTCTCTTTCATCACAAAACGCTTCCGATGGGTGAATGTGCCATCGGTACCAATACCACAGCGTATGTGATGGCAAAGAAGTACGGGATCGAAGACAGACTTCCGATCCTGATCGCCGAAAAGACGGGACCGCACTTTGCGGTGGGAGATACCTGTTACTCACATGCGGAGGATATTGCGGTATTCAATCCGGACGGGAAGGAGATCATCTCGAGGGATAATGAGATCTCACTCCTTCGCAAAACTGATGAGAGCAAGGCATATTTCCAGTGCCATACGGATATTACGATTCCGTATGACGAATTGGGTGCGGTATTCGCCGTAATGCCCGATGGGGAGGAAGTGGCTCTGATCAGAGACGGAAGATTTGTTTTACCCGGAACGGAAGAATTAAACGAGCCCTTCGAGAGGGCACAGGAATAGATATACGGAGGAAAAGAAGATGGCGCAAGTTGGAATCGTAATGGGTAGTGATTCGGATATGCCGATCATGAAGAAGGCAGCGGATGTCCTCGAAGAGCTGGGGATCAGTTTTGAGATGAGGATCATCTCTGCGCATCGTGAGCCGGATGAATTTTTCTCTTACGCAAAGAGCGCGGAAGAGAAGGGTTTTAAGGTGATCATCGCGGGCGCGGGAATGGCAGCGCATCTGCCCGGTATGTGTGCGGCGATCTTTCCTATGCCGGTCATCGGTATCCCGATGCATACAACATCTCTGGGTGGAAGAGATTCCCTTTATTCCATCGTACAGATGCCTTCCGGAATCCCGGTGGCAACGGTTGCGATCAACGGCGGAGCCAATGCGGGTCTCCTTGCGGCAAAGATCCTGGCGACATCGGATCCGGAATTGCTCGCAAAGGTCAAGGATTACGCGAAAAACTTAAAGGAAGCCGTGATGGAAAAGGACGCAAGGCTTCAGGATGTAGGATACAAGTCCATGATCACCCGCATTTTTACTTCCAAATGACCCGTGCCAAGGTGAGACCTAAG
>CALDIE010000067.1 GCA_937901625.1 uncultured Lachnospiraceae bacterium | reverse complement strand
GGAGAGATGAGCGTATACATCAGATGTCAGGTATAGCATGCGCAGACATTTGGAATGAAAGGAGCAGGAAGATGCTGGAAGAATTAAAAAAGCGGGTATATGAGGCTAATATGGAGCTGCCGAAATACGCTCTGGTGACCTTCACCTGGGGGAATGCCAGCGAGATCGACAGAGAACAGGGACTTTTTGTGATCAAGCCAAGCGGAGTACCCTATGAGGAGCTGACACCGGAGGATATGGTGGTTATGAATCTTAAGGGGGAAAAGGTAGAGGGCAGATACAATCCGTCCTCGGATACGCCGACGCACTGTGTTCTCTACAATGCGTTTCCCGAAATCGGCGGTGTCGTTCACACGCATTCGCCGTGGGCGACGAGCTGGGCACAGGCCGGACGGGATATTCCCTGCTATGGAACGACACACGCGGATTATATTTACGGAGCGGTTCCCTGCGTAAGAGTCCTTACGAAAGAGGAGATGGATGAGGGATATGAGGTAAATACCGGAAATCTCATCGTGGAGGAATTCAAAGAAAGAGGTCTTGATGTAAATGCCGTTCCCGTGGTGCTTTGCAAAAATCACGGGCCGTTTACCTGGGGAAAGGACGCAAAGGAAGCGGTACACAATTCCGTTGTCCTTGAAGTGGTTGCCAAGATGGCAGCGCGTACCGAGATGATCAATCCGGAGGTGATGCCGACACCCGGACATCTGATGGATAAGCATTATTTCAGAAAGCATGGAGCGAATGCCTATTACGGGCAAAATAACAGCGGACAGGAAAAGATATGACAAATGGCGCCAACGGACAGCGATTCTGTAAAAGATGTCTGCTTCAGGATTATGATGAGGAAGAATATATAAGAACGCTTAGGGATCATATCCTCTGGATGGATGAAGAGATGAAATGTCCGGAAGAAATGTACCGGAAGCGTCTGGATATCTGTCTGGAGTGCGATAAGTTAAACCGGGGGACCTGCCTGGCCTGCGGATGTTATGTGGAACTTCGGGCTGCGGCAAAGAGGGGGAAGTGTCCCCGAAAGAAATGGTAAGAGGTTAGAGGTGTGAGAAAGTCGGGAACGGATACAGAAAAAAACAAAAAGAGAAAGCGGTGGTATTGCCTGGCGGGGGTAGCGCTTGCCGGAGTCCTCTGCGCGGGGTGTTTTAATAAAACGGCGAAAGCAGAGGAGACAGCCGGTGATTTTTATCAGGATCTCAAAGAGGTGAAGGTATCTCTTGTTACGGATAAAAATGAGTATCTTGCCGGAGAAACATTGCACTATACTTTGTCGATACAGAACGACCGTACGACCTGGAATATCCGGGAGATGAAGATAGAGTATGAATTTCCGGAGGGGATGGAACCTTCGGATGTACTTATGGAAGAACCGGAAGCCTTAAACTACGGGGAGACATTGACGATTGAGGGCGCTCTTACGGGAGATGAAAATACATATCCGGCAAGCGGAAATCCGGTGCAGTCTCTTACGGAAAAAGAAGAGGGCGACAGCGTCGGTACGGCAGCGGCGATAGCGGGATGTGTACTCATCGTTATCGCGGCGGTTTATCTGATCTTAAGAAAGAAACATAAGACGGAGAATAAGAAAGGTGGAGATAACGGCGCCGCGATCATACTGTTTATCGCGGGAGAACTGCTCTGGTGGATGACAGCGTTTCCGACGCAGGCTTATACGGGAGATAATACGATCACGGTAAGGCCTTATGTGACGGTGCAGTATGCCGGCAGGGAGGTTACGATCCGAATGATCGTGCAGATGACGATGGCACAGGAGAAGATCGAATTTATGGGAGAGGATAAGTACACCCCGCGAACAACATCATGTCATGATCCGAGTATTTTTAAGGACAGTGACGGCACGTATTATATCTTTGGAACACATATGGCCTGCTCAAGATCGACAGACCTGATCAATTGGGAAAACTGTGACGCGGAATTCAGAGCCGGTTTTACCGACGAGGTAAAGGATGAGATCCGGGCGTGGAATGATGATGATAAAAACGGTAACTGGTTCGGTTACCTTTGGGCACCGGATGTCATCTACAACGAGAATCTGCAGAAGTACTGCATGTACTTAAGCGCGGACGGAGACTACTGGGTTTCCAATATTGTGATGCTGACTGCAGACCGGGTCATGGGACCTTATGAGTACGCGGGGACTGTGGTATACGGTGGTTTTACGGAAGAAACCTTTGGAGAGACAGACGCGCCCGAAGTCCTTGGAACGGATACGATACCGGAGCGTTACATTACGAACGGTGTGGCTAACCGCAAATGGGGAGATGCGTACCCTAACTGTATCGATCCCTGTATCATAAGAGATGATGAGGGGAACCTTTTGATGAGTTACGGCTCCTGGTCCGGAGGTATTTTCCTGCTCCATCTCGATGAAGAAACCGGTCTTCGTGATACGACGGTGACGTACAGTACGGATGCCCACAGTGATGCTTACTTTGGAAAAAAGATCGCCGGCGGATGGTATGTGACCGGTGAAGGTTCTTATGTGCAGAAGATAGGAGATTATTATTATCTCTTTATCTCTTACGGGGCGTTGGAGGCAAAGGGCGGTTACAATATCCGGATATACCGCAGTGAGGATCCGGAAGGACCGTATGTGGATGAACTGGGCAATTCCCCGCTCTATGATGAGTATGTCCTGAATATCAACCAACCGGTCGGGATACGGCTTTTTGGTGGATATAAGTGGAGAAGTTTTACGACGGGCCAGGTAGCTCAGGGACATAATTCCGTACTTGTCGATGATGACGCAAGAGCATTCATCGTCTACCACACCAGAATGACAAGGGATACGGAAGAACACTATGTGAAAGTCCATCAGCTTTTTACAACAAAGGAAGGGTGGCTTGTGGCGGCACCGTATC
Organism: uncultured Lachnospiraceae bacterium; assembly: GCA_937901625.1. GTDB lineage: Bacteria > Bacillota > Clostridia > Lachnospirales > Lachnospiraceae > NK4A136. The sequence goes on along the minus strand of CALDIE010000067.1, from coordinate 560 downwards.
AGACGAACGGCGAAAGGCTTCCGGAAGGAGGGATCTCCGCATCGGATCTGGCAGGCAGTTATGAGATCATGCTTCACCGGATGGATATCGATTACGCGGCAAAGGATGTGGTTACGTCGAATGTGGCGGTATTGGAGGAGGACGGATCGGTCAGCGGATTCTATGAGGGAAGCTGGTCGGCAGAGGAAGGAACACCCTATATCACGATCACATTAAACGGAGAGACCTACAGCGGAGTCGCGTTGCGTATGAAGATCGAAAACAGTACGGTGGAAACCGTGGTGTTTACGGCACTTGGAACAGGCAATCAGGTAACGATCTGGGGAAGCAAATGCCTGCCATAAAGAAGTAAGGATCTGTTCATAAATGTACGTAACAAAAAAAACGAACGGTTATCAGACAAGCGTTCGCGGGAGGGAGACCTTATGGAAGGCGAGGAAAAAAACGGGATTCCGGCAGATCTGAAAGATGCGTTTGCGATAAAGCATACGGAGACGAAAGAAGACGGAAAAACGCAGGTTTTAGACATCGTAAAGGAAATCTTAAAGGTCATACTTGTC
>CALDIE010000066.1 GCA_937901625.1 uncultured Lachnospiraceae bacterium | reverse complement strand
ACTGCCAGATGGTAGCCGGGGCTGACGCCAAGTTCCACGGCGAAGGCAAGAACTCCTGGCTGACCGGAACCGCAGCATGGACCTTCGTAAATATCTCCCAGTACATCCTGGGTGTATATCCTACGCATCAGGGTCTGTCCATTGATCCCTGCGTACCGAAGGATTTCGGTGACTTCAAGGTAACCCGTCAGTTCCGTGAGGGTACCTACAACATCGAAGTTAAGAATCCGGAGAACGTTGAGAAGGGCGTAAAGAGCATGACTGTCAACGGCGTAGCCGTAGAAGGTTGTGTAGTACCTTATGTTGAGGGACAGAAGGAATACAACGTTGTGGTAACCATGGGTTGATCACCGGGGTCTGGGTTTCGCTTTCCGGCAGATGCTTTGCCGGAGGGAAGATCATTTGGTGACCAAATCTGCTAAACAAAACAAGAAGACCGACGGAAATATTTCCGCCGGTCTTTTCTTACCTGTTGAATATTGACATCAATCCCAAATAATCCCCGATCCTTAATTGATATGCGAATCTCTCCGTTTCGTTCCCAAATCCTTACATTCTAAAATGTAACAAAAAAGGCATGTGTAACCGAACCTCCATGCCCGCGACACCGGCAAAGCCGTTATCAGGTTTTCGGCGATGCAAAATTATTCGACATCCGATCTGCAACCTTATACAATCATGCATAACGTATATAACAAGAATAAAAGCGTGAACTCTAACAATAAACAATTCTATGTACCGTCACGTCAATCAGTACCTGTTAACTCTTGGTATCCGGATTCTCCGAAGAGAATCCGGGTACGAAAGAAAAATTAGCATCTGCCCGGAAAATACTGTTCGTTATTTGATTTTAAAAAATACGGTAACCATTCAGAGCCCCGGACTCGGATTCCTTCGGAATCCTCGTTGTCCGGGGTTCCGGGAGGCTTCGGTGGTTAAATCTCCACCTCAAACTCTACCGTCTGATTATAGTAGTCCAGCGCGATCTGTATCTCCGTGATCAGAGATTCAACCTTTTCGTACTCACTCTTGATCAGGTTCAGATCGTAGTTTACATATCGATATTCAGGCGAAGCCTTTCTGGAGTAGTAGCTGTCTACTCTGGTTTTCGGCTGTTGCTTACGCATGCCGTCCAGAACGCTCTTTCTGGCATTTAACTGAGCCATCTTGACCAGAACCATATCGATAGTCATCGTCTCTTCTCCCACCGTCACCGAATTGGTACAGTTGGAAAGATTGATCGCATGCTTGATCTTAACGATCTTTTCGTTGATCTCATCGAGCTTTGCGGCCACCTCGGAGTAGTTGTATTCCGGGATCACCGGATCCTCGTCGAGGGATGCCACATATACGGAACCCTCCTCCTCTAAGGATCTGTAGTAAGCCTTGTCATCCATCAGCTTACGAACCATCTTGTTTGCCACTGCAGAAGTCATTTTCATATTCTCTACCTCCGTTCGTCTTCCCGACCGCTGTGCCGGGGCATCTGTTATTAACTGTTCTTTATGTCGTAAGGAAACTATAACACTAAAATCACCTTCGGTCATTCAACAGGGTGTAGAAATACTGCAGGGATCACCGCACCTCGATCTGACAGCTGCGCATCGTCTCCAGGGCTGCTTCATGCTTTGCCGGTGTCACCCCCGCGCAACAGGAGGGATCAACAAAGATATCCACCTCCGGGAATCTGGCTTTTAACAAAAGCGCATTGGAAACCACACAGATATCCGTGCACAAACCGATCAGTTCGATGGATTCAATGGGTTTAGCCGCGTTATCCTTGATCATATACTCCACCAGTTCCGTGGAACCAAAGGTCGGTTTGTCAATGATCCTATCCGCTTTTGTATCCGCCAGATCCTTAAGTCGCTCATCGATCTGCCATCCATCACTTCCTTCGATGCAATGTTCCACCGGTAAAAAACGGCCTTCTCTTGTACTTAAATAATCGGGCTGATGGGTATCCCTCGTAAAGATCACTTTACCGTCGAAGCCTTCGATCTTCTGTTTTACATTTTCAACGATAGCCTCCGCCTCGGGGGATCCGAGACTTCCGTCCACAAAATCTTTCTGCATATCCACTACGATCAGATACTTTCTCATATTCCTTACCCTTATCCTTTCCCTGGAGATCCGCTCTCTTTTTTGCCGTAACCGCTCTTCTTTTTTCCATTCCCTGTACTTTTTCAGCTCCGCTTCCGCTCCCTTGTCAAGTACAATACTGACTACCAGTATGTCATCCAGAAAGACCGGCAGAAAATCGATCGGGCTGACGACATACAATACGGCCGCGATCATTGCGATCAGCATCCTCTTGGGAATCTTTTTGTATCTTCCGTACATATAATCTTCCAACAGATCCAATATATCCCGCAGTTCGTTTACCGTATCTTTTAAAAGGGGCGTATTTTCCCACTTCTTTAGCCACTGCCGGCCGCCCCGCATCATAATGCTCAGTTTTTCTCTGTCATTTAAAAGCCTCTCCGCCAGGCGTTCTCTCATGTCCATCCGTTTATCCCTGCTCCGCCATGGAATAACTTAACATCTCATACTTCACTTTGCTGCCTACCTTAATCTCCCCGGGCAGCAACGCTCTTGCCACCAGCTTTTCGTCATCCGATTCGATATCGGTACGCTTAAGGTTCGCGTAATCTCCGTCGATACTGACCACCTCGTAATACCAGGTCTCAAGATTCATTTTACCACCCCCTTGGTATCCCTTATCACAATGGAAATGCTTCCGTGTTCATCCTGCTGAAAGTCAAAAATCTCTTTATCTTCAAGAAACTCCACCGGCACCAGGATCTCGATCCCGTTTTCGGTAACGATCTTCTGCTTTTTATTCAGGGCTTTTCTCGTCGGAGGGCTGATATATACGGCCTGTGTGGGGATCTGCATATCCTCCGCCCTCTCCTCATAGCGCTCCATCGCAGCTTCATTATCCGCAAAGATCTGCGTTCCGATCTCTTCCGGATTGATCTCTCCCGCTTCCTGTGCCGCAGCAGCGATCGTCTGCCGATACTCAAATACCTTCTTAGGCACCTCTTCGTCATAGCATTCCCTGATAGTGTCGAGCATGGCGTTCTGGATAACATCCACCACCTCTTTTTCGGATTTGTGCAGTGTGATCTTTAAGATCCTCTCCGCGAGATAGTTGATGCTTTCCTCTCCGATCACCGCATGTGTATCGGACATCCATACCCTTCGCTCATAGGGGCTGATAAAGAAATAATCATACTCTTTCTGGGTATGCCCGGGCAAGAGTCTGGGATCCTTTTTCCAGATGACCGTGCCGTCCGTATCTTTTTCGCAGGTCAGTCTGGTCTGGTAATTTAATTTAAAAAACGCGATCACCGGCTGATCGTCCACAAAAGCAAATACAAACAGACCGCTTCCGGCCGACATACCGTAGGCTTCTCTCAATGTTTCGTGCATGGAATCGGCGATCACATCCACAAATGCGTCAAAATGCTCCGGATCCTCCGGCACGATATCTGCCAGATAGGAATCCATGGCGTATACCGCCGTTTTTGCCTTGGTATTTCTATAATTATACGAAAATATCTGTGTGACATATCCAACAATCTCTCCGTTCGGATCCATCGTATATTCATTGTAATCCACGTATGCTCCCGTGGAATCGATCGTGCTGATAAAACAGCGCTGTAATTCAATCTTTTTTCTTGCCATTTTCTGCTCCTTTTTCACATCTTCGCGGGTATTTTATCCTTGCCGCGATCGCCTCAACCCTTATTTTAACTCATATCCGCCTTTTTTTAAAGCATCATGAAAAGCAGTTGACTTTTACCCCCGGCTGTGGTAAATTATCTTTCGGACGTTGCGAAAGCCGTCTGTCACAATTTGTGATTGTGCGCGTAGCTCAGCTGGATAGAGCGTCTGGCTACGGACCAGAAGGTCGTGGGTTCGAATCCTGTCGCGCACGTAAAAACCTCAGGCAATCGTCTGAGGTTTTTTGGTCTTGAAATACGAACTCTCAATTTACGATCCTTATCCAATCCGGTCACGCTTTTGATCAGCTCCATCGACTGCACGATGATGACCATATATAAGACATTCATCGTTGTGTATCGGCTTAAGAAGGTCAAAGACGTTTTTCTTTCGGAATAGAAAAAACCTCCGTAAATAGTAACAAAGAGCAGCCAATTATCGCAAGTTTTTATAGTCAAAAAATCCTATCTCTGTTATAATTATCTCATCATTTTCTATATCTAAGAAAGGTGGGTAAAAGGATGGCAACAAATGCTTACTATGACCAGATCATGGCTTTAAGCGGCATGAACAATTTTAAGGATGTCATCGAAAGATGGCAGCGCTTAAGTGATAACGTTGATCGTTTTCATGCAAAGGCCGGCTTGGTTCTTCCGGATCTCTTATGGGTATCCGACAATGGCATCGAGAGGGGTGCTCTTTTAAAGCTTCTGACGAACTATATCGTCGCTTCCGGAAATCTTCTGGAATTCTACGGAACCGTTAAGTGTTTCGAGTACTATCTTGAGTATGTTCCCGACAAAACCAACTTCCACGAGATCGATAAGCTCGCTGAGAAGATCCGTGACGCGGCAGGATTCCGTTCCGAGTATCGCGGTCTTCTTTCCGTTGACGTTACCGAGTGGATCGGGCATTTCCAGGAGGAGAATTTCATCAACGTATTGAAGTATCTCTCCAGCATGGAAGACGATATCATGTTCATTTTCCAGATCCCGAATTATCACAGACAGTCTGTTGAGGAGCTGATGCAGCTCTTAATCCTCTACTTCCGTCTGGAAGTTATTGAGATGAAACTGCCGGATTCTTCCGATCTGGCGACCTATATCACACATGAGATCAGCGAATACGGTCTGAATCTTGACGATGAGGCAAAGGAAATGGTCGTATCTTCCGTTAACCGTCTTCGTGAGGATCCTTATTTTGCCGGTTACCAGATGCTCGACCGACTGGCTTCCGATATCGTTTATTCCGTATATACCTCCACTCCGCCTTATGACGGCATAGTTACCAAGGGTATGATCAGCGCATTTGCTCCCGACGGAATGTACATCACGGAGCTGATCCAGAATAACGCGAAGGTTTACACTTCTCAATTCAGTTATTAAGAGTCCGAACCCTTGATACTAAATCAATGATCCGGGTTTCCAAAAGAGAAATCGTGTGCCGCTACAACGGCAGAAAGGGAAAAAAATGAGCAGCAGTCAGATTAAGAATACAAGATATAAATCAAATACAGGTCAGACCAGATGGGCTACTGTAGAAGAGATCCAGCGTTCCGCTACAAGAGTTAACCTCTCCGATCCCGTCTATCCCACCGGCGGTATCCCCGTTATGAGTGACGGTTACACCGCGTATCTGGACGGTCGCGACACCCACACCCTGATCTTTGGTGCTACCGGTTCCAAGAAGACACGTATCTTCTGTATGCCGACCATCAACATGTTCATCCGTGCAGGTGAATCCTTTGTTGTAACCGACCCGAAGGCAGAGCTTTATGTTCGTACCGCAGGATTCGCAAAGCAGAACGGTTACAAAGTCGTAGTATTAAACTTCCGTGATATCGGATACGGCGACATGTGGGATCCTCTGGCACTTCCGTATGAGTACTATCGTACCGGCCGTAAAGATGAGGCCAACAACCTGATCAACGACCTGGCCGCTACGCTTTCCGCCCGTCAGAAGGAAAATTCCACCGACCTGTTATATCCCCTGATGGCAGAAACATTGCTGACCGCAAATATGTACCTGCTCTTCGAGGCAGCCGCTGCGGAAAACGCTGTTAACATGCGAAGCCTTACCGCTCTCTGCTCCCAGTCCTCTCTGGAGTCTTTAAAGACTCTGGCAGGTAAGATGAGCAGTCAGAATACGATCGGTATGCTGTTTAAGGGTACCCTGCTTGGTGAGAACGAAAAGACGATCTCCTCCATCATGTCCGTGCTTTATGGTATGGTCAGCATCTTCAACCTGAACAAGAGATTGACCGATATGCTTTGTCACAACACTTTTGACATTCGTCTCTTCGGTCATGAAAAAACCGCCGTTTACATCATCGTACCGGATGAGAAGACGACTTGTCACTTCCTGGTAACCATGTTCATCAAGCAGGTATACGAAATCCTGATCGGTGAAGCACAGCGTCAGGCAAGACTGGCACTTCCCATCCGTGTAAACTTCGTGCTGGATGAGTTCTGTAACATCCCGAAGATTCCGGATATGCCGTCCATGATCTCCGCTGCCCGCAGCCGTAACATGAGATTCTACCTGGTTGCACAGTCCATTCACCAGTTGAAGGGCCGTTACGGAGAGGATGCGGATACCATCAAGGGTAACTGCGATAACTGGATCTTCTTAACCTCCCGTGAGCGTGACCTCTTAAATGAGATTTCTTTCCTTTGCGGCGAGATCGATGCCTGGGGTCCGGGCGGAGCCGAGAAGAGACGCCTGATATCCGTTACGGAGTTACAGCGTTTCAACAAGGAAAAGGGTGAGTGCCTGATCCTCCACGGCAGAGAGTATCCATTCATCACATACATGGCCGATATCGACCAGTATCCTGATTTTGCGAACTATCAGGTAGTGCCTATCCCGCCTATTGAGATCCCTCACGTACCCACCTTCGACGTGGTTAAGTTCACAACGAAGTTCGCATTCGTTCAGGACGGTGTTCCTTTCGCCCAGCCTGACTAATGATACGTTGGTTTTGATCCTTCCTTTGTATTTTCATAGGGAAGAAAACGTGTTCCATAACAGAACACTTGCAAACATATCTTAAAGACAGTCTTTAATTTCCTGAAGATCAAAAAACCTGTCACCTTGAGGTGACAGGTTTTTTACTTCTTTCCGTTTTTTCCAGGCTTCTTCTGTACTTCTTCCGGATCTCTTTCCGGGCTTCTTCTGTACTTCTTCCAGACTTCTTCCAAACTTCTTCCGGGCTTCTTCTGTACTTCTTCCGGACTTCTTCCGGGCTTCTTCTGTACTTCTTCCGGACTATTTTCTCCGACCTGCTCGATCAGGCACTTGGGGTCAATGTTATTAACTGTTTGCAGCAGTCTTCATTTCACTCACATAAGCGGCTACGGGTTCAACCGCATTTCTTCCCTCTTTGGCTACAATGCGTACGATCGCCGATCCAACGATCACACCGTCGGAAATCTTTGCCATTGCAGACGCCTGCTCCGTATTGGAGATTCCGAATCCGATAGCACAGGGAACATCGCTGGCCTGACGGACCTTTTGGATCATGGACGCTACATCGGTATTGATCTTTTCTCTGACGCCGGTCACGCCCAAAGATGATACGCAATACAGGAATCCTTCCGATGCCTTCGCGATCTTTTCAATCCTTTCTTCAGATGTCGGTGCGATCATATTGATCAGGGTGATCCCGTTGTCTTCACACACTCCGCGCACTTCTTCACTTTCTTCAAACGGCACATCCGGAATGATGATTCCGTCAATCCCAGCCTTTTTTGCTTTTTCCAGAAATCTTTCATTACCGTAAGAGAAAACCGGATTGTAATATGTCATAAACACAAGGGGGATATCTGTATTCTTCCGTACTCTCTCCACCGTCTCAAAAATATTATCCGTCGTTGTGCCGCCCTTTAAAGACCGCTCATCCGCTTCCTGAATGACCACACCCTCCGCGATCGGATCGGAAAAAGGAATACCAAGCTCAATGATATCCGCTCCCGCTTCCACCATCGCGTATACCAGTTTTTCCGTGGTTTCCAGATCGGGGTCGCCACAAGTAATGAAAGGAATAAAAGCCTTTCCGTTTTTATTAAATGCCTCTGTCAGTCTATTCATAAATTTCCACTCCTCTGTATCTGGCAATAGCTGCCACATCCTTATCGCCTCTTCCGGAGATCGTGATCACCATGATCTGATCCTTACCCATGGTCGGAGCAAGTTTCCTTGCATAAGCAACCGCATGAGAACTCTCCACTGCCGGAATGATACCCTCCGTTCTGGAAAGGTATTCAAAAGCTTCCACTGCCTCATCATCCGTTACAGGTACATATTCCGCTCTTTTCGTTGCATTTAACATAGCATGCTCCGGTCCGATTCCCGGATAATCCAGACCTGCGGAAATGGAATATACTTCATCGATCTGACCGTATTCATTCTGGCAGAATAAAGACTTCATTCCGTGGAATACACCCAAGCGTCCGTTAGCGATCGTTGCGGCGTTCATGGCGGTATCTACGCCCTTTCCTGCCGCCTCGCAACCGATCAGGCGCACCTCCTTATCCCCGATAAATTCATAGAAGCTGCCCATCGCGTTGCTTCCACCGCCGACACAGGCTAAGATCGCATCCGGCAGGCGTCCTTCTTTCGCAAGAATCTGCTCCCTGATCTCCTGTCCGATCACTTTCTGGTAATCCCTCACGATAGTGGGAAAAGGATGCGGTCCCATAACAGAACCGATCACATAGAGTGTATCATCCATTCTTCCGGCCCACTCTCTCATTGCCTCGTTAACAGCGTCCTTAAGGGTCATCGTGCTGGATGTAACCGGATGAACCTTTGCGCCCAGCAATTCCATACGAAATACATTCAAAGCCTGTCTTTCGCAGTCTACCTTACCCATAAAAATCTCGCACTCCAGACCAAGCAGGGCTGCTGCCGTTGCTGTAGCAACACCATGTTGTCCCGCACCGGTCTCGGCGATAACACGCTTCTTGCCCATCTTCTTTGCCAGATACACCTGTCCGAGGGCATTGTTGATCTTGTGGGAGCCGGTGTGATTTAAGTCTTCTCTCTTCAAGTAAATCTTCGCACCGCCTAAATCCTTCGTCATCTTCTCCGCGTAATAGAGGATGGACGGTCTGCCCGCATAGTTTTCCAAAAGCTCCTTTAATCCGGTCTGAAACTCCGGATCGGTAAGGCTTTTTTCATACGCTGCCTCCAACTCCGCCAGGGCAGGCATCAGTGTCTCCGGAACATACTGTCCTCCAAATTCACCAAATCTTCCTTTACTCATCTTTCTGTCCTTTCCTGTTCATTCTATATCTTCTGTGCGTTTTTTCCGCTTTATTTTACCGGGTCGGCATATACGCTTTCCATATGCAAGAACGATCATATTTCCTTAAAGCCGCGGATCAGTCCTTCCTTGTCCGAAGTCGTCACAAACGCCTCTCCCACAAGTACGGCATCGGCTCCGCTTTCACGAAGACGCCTGATATCTTCCACGCTGTGGATACCGGATTCCGATACAAAGATCACATTCTCCGGAATATCCTTGCTCAATCTGATACTGTTCTCGATATTGACTTCAAAGGTCTTAAGATCCCTGTTGTTGACACCGATGATCTGCGCGCCGGATGCAACAGCCCTTTTTAACTCCTTTTCATCGTGTGTTTCCACCAGGGCGTATAGACCCAGCGAATGTGCCACTTCCAGGTATCTCTTTAACTTCTCCTGCGACAGGATCGCAACGATCAAAAGAACTGCCGAAGCACCTAAAATCTTGGCTTCGTAGATCATATACTCATCAACGGTAAAATCTTTTCTTAATACCGGTGTTTTAATCTGTTTAGTGATCTCCGCCAGATACAGATCGCTTCCCTGAAAATACTTCGGCTCGGTAAGCACCGAGATGGCGGAAGCCCCGATCCTTTCATACTCCGCCGCGATCTCCACGGGTCGGAAATCCTCTACCATAACGCCTTTCGAAGGGGATGCTTTCTTCACTTCGCAGATAAATGACATTCCCTTACTTTGAAGGTTCTCTTTAAACCGGTTTCCCTTAAACGGATCTTCCCGGTCGGTCAGTGTGTATGCCTGATCTTTCACTACTTCGATCGGGCGTTTCTTTCGCTCTTCCTGTATACGTTTTGCCGTATCTTCCGCAATCCGGTCGAGGATAGTTTGGGTGCGAACGATCTTTTCGATAAAGTTTCGAAGGATCGTCTTTCCTTCCGGCGTCAATACCGATTCGGGATGGAACTGGAGTCCGTAAATATCATAATCTTTATGCCGCACAGCCATGACTTCGCCGTCATCTGTCCGCGAGATAACCTTTAAGCACTCCGGAAGTGTTTCACTTTCCACAGCCAGTGAATGATACCTGGCAACAAGCATTTTATCCGATAACTCATCAAAGATGATCTCGTCAGTGCTGATATCCGCAATGGACTGTTTTCCATGCATCAACTGCTTCGCATGGATCATCGTTCCTCCAAAGGATTCACAGATTGCCTGGTGTCCAAGGCAGATCCCGAGGATCGGTATCTTACCGGCAAAGTACGTAACAGCCTCCTCGATCATCCCGGCATCTTTGGGCCATCCCGGTCCGGGAGAGAGGATGATGCATTCCGGCTTCATTTCTTCGATTTCCGCACAGGTACATTCATCGTTTCGGATCACACGGATATCCGGTTCGATACATCCGATCATCTGATAGAGATTGTAAGAGAAACTGTCATAATTATCAATCAGTAAGATCATTCTTTTACACCTCCTCCGCATAGTCCATGGCTGTCACAACCGCCTTGGCCTTATTGATACACTCGATAAATTCCTTCTCGGGATCGGAATCGGCCACGATCCCGGCACCTGAACGGATATGTACTTTACCGTTCTTTAAGTACGCCAGAGGGATCGCAATACACATATCCATATTGCCGGTAAAATCAAGGTATCCGATCGCGCCGCCGTATATTCCGCGTTTATCCTGCTCCAGGTCGTGAATGATCTGGCAAGCACAGATCTTGGGTGCTCCAGAGAGCGTTCCCGCCGGCAAAACCGCGTCAATCGCGTCCATGGCGTCCTTATCCTCTCTGATAAAGCCGCGTACCGTGGAAGCAAGATGCATTACATGGGAGTAACGTTCCACCTGAAGATATTTCTCCACCTCCACCGTACCGAAACGACTGACTCTGCCTACATCGTTTCGTCCGAGATCCACCAGCATATTGTGCTCCGCACACTCCTTTTCATCATTCTTAAGCTCTTCTTCCAGACGGAGATCTTCTTCTCTGTTTTTTCCGCGAGGTCTGGTACCTGCCAGAGGAAATGTATGCAGTTCATCATCCTGTAATTTTACAAGCGTCTCCGGAGATGCTCCCGCAATCTCAAGTGTTTCACTGGCTACATAAAACATATACGGAGAAGGGTTCAATGTTCTTAAATGACGATAGACATTTAGCAAAGATCCCTCATAATCCGCTGTCATACAGTTGGAGAGAACAACCTGAAAAATATCCCCTTCGTAGATATGATCCTTTGCCTTTTTCACCATCTCGCAAAATTGCTCTTTCGCGAAACGAGGCATCAATTCACCTTTTCTTTTCCCGGTATATTCCTTATCGGAACGCAACATTACGC
>CALDIE010000065.1 GCA_937901625.1 uncultured Lachnospiraceae bacterium | reverse complement strand
TCATTTTATTGAGATCGACAAAGGTGAGCAGGTACCGGTGCTGATCGGGCTGTCCACTTCCGTCTCCCCATTACTTTCGCAAAGCGTGCAGATATCCATCAGCACATCTTTGTAATCATCCATATACCCGATCCACGGATCATTCACCGTCTCATCATAAAGAGGGGGTTGTACATCATCGTCCGAACCATATACATACAGGAGTGTATCCTCCGTATCTCCATAGGTTAATTCCGTAAGTTCGAACGACCCGTCATACCCGCTTATATCAACCGCGAAGGCTCTCTTCGTTCCGGTACCGTCCACATAGGAGATCGCGTTATTCGGGATCGTTCCGTAGAATACCATGCCGGTGACCAGAGGGATTTCCGGAGACAGCATCGGGAATGAGGTCCTTGTCGTTGCATGAAATAAAAGTCCCTTCGGATCATCGCTTGCATTCTCCGAGAGCTCCAGAGAAAGGATGGAGAAGTCCGTTACGGCATAATCCGTCATAAACACGATGCCCGGATTCTGCTCCGCTTCCTCATCCCAATACTCCATGTACGTATTTTCTCTTATGATCTCCGAATCAGGGCATACCGTGATCGTAGCCTCCTTTCCGCTCAAAACGGCTTCGGATACCTCTTCCCCGGTCTCCTCTTTGCTATCTTCCGATCGTTCCCTGTCACGATTTCTTCCTTCTTCTATTTCAAAACGGGAAGGGCGATCATCCTCCTGTGACGCGCCAAACGGCATACTGCAGGCGCTCATCACAAAAACCATCGCTAACGCCGCCGCTCTGATCCCCGTACTTTTCCTGTCCTTCATTCCTCCATCCACCCTTTCTTTCCGATCATCAGACGCAAAAAACGGGTTTTGTCCTACGACAAAATCCGTTCTCTTGTCTTTATCATAACATCTTTTAATACTTCCAGGTCACGCAAGGGATCACCGCTTTCAAGCGAATGATTTACCCCCTCATACCTGTATAACAGTATCTTCTTTTGCGCGCACAGATCTTTTATCTGCTCAGGATCTACCCAGGGATCCCCGGTACCGCTAAAGGCGATCGCCTCATCCCCGGCTGCTGACAATGTCTCCGCCAAAGGCGTATAGAACACCTGCCTTGCCTTCAGATCATGGGCTGCGCTGTAGGCTGCTGCCACATATGTTCCGACACTTTTTGAGAGAAAGAGGATCTCCTCATATTCCTCCCAGACAATCTTCTCCCGGTCACTTAAGATGGAAACAGCCTCCGCATACGCATGCTGTGCAGCACGCTTCATCTTTTCCACATCCCCTTTGATGCCGGTTTCAAAGCCGCCATAGCCGACCTTTACGATACGCTCATATCCGCATTCTCTTGCCAGTTTTGCCGCGTAGTAAAGTAACGGCTTGTCACAATGATATCCTATTCCCGGAAATAAAACCGCTATCTTCACAGCTTCGTCTCCACAAAGATATCGTAGATCGCGCGGATCGTTGCCTCAAAATCGCTGTTGGATACACCGATGATGATGTTCATCTCCGAAGATCCCTGATCGATCATCTTAACATTGATATGCGCATGTGCAAGCGCAGAGAAAATCCTGCCTGCAGTACCTCTTGTGGACTTCATGCCGCGACCTACCACCGCGATCAGCGCAAGGTCAGCCTCGATATCGATGGTATCGGGTTTTGCCTCTCTCTGAATATAGGAAACAACTTTCTGTTCCTTATGAATAAACTCATCCTGATGAACAAAAACAGTCATCGTATCGATACCGGAAGGAAGATGTTCAAAGGAAATCTCGTTTTCCTCAAATGCCTGCAAAACCTTTCTTCCGAATCCGATCTCGGAATTCATCATATCCTTTTCAATATTGACAGCGCAGAAACCTTTCTTTCCGGCAATACCTGTGATCACATATTTCGACTTCTGGCAGGTGCTGCCAACGATCCAGGTAC
>CALDIE010000064.1 GCA_937901625.1 uncultured Lachnospiraceae bacterium | reverse complement strand
ACGAGATAAGCTAGTGACTGGAGTTCAGACGTGTGCTCTTCCGATCTGAGGATAGAATCGGAAATACTGCAACATTTGACAGACTGCCCTATATCTTCAAAGATCCGCACAGGATGGATAAGAAGATTGATGTAAAAAAGCTCCAATTCGGATCTTCCATAGATGGAAGTTCAACCAAGCGGGATGATTTGTTTTCGGTAAAAAGGGTCATATCTCCTGAGCTGATCGAGTTAAGTGGCGGATTTATCGTGAAATTGCTGGGTGTTAAAGAAAACCAAAGCCACTCACAGGAAGCCGTTGAATTCCTAAAGAAGAAGTTTCTGAAACACAAGGTTTTTCTGCGATATGACTCCGTAAAATACGATGGCGAAAACAATCTGCTTTGCTATGTTTACCTGGATAACAAGACGTTCATAAATAATCACCTGATTCGCACCGGCTTTGTGGATGTGGACGTTTCGCTTGATTACGCATGCAAATCCAAATTCCTAAACTCCATTCCCGCATAAACAGTATGGCTGCCGATTGGCAGCCATACACATGTTATTCCTCTACTTCAATTTTTAATCCGGTCTTTGTTTTGGTGTAATAGATCATTTTCACATCGATGGCCTCTGAAAGGCGCCCCATTGTCTTGTATGTATCGGGCTTGACAGAGTACGGAGTATCGCCCACATAGCCATCGATTCCGACAGATTCTTCCGCAGAGGTCGCCAATCTGAACGTGCTGCCCTTTTCCGCAAGAGCCTCCTGAGATAACCCTAACGCCGTTCGATACTTCTTCAGGTTGCTGCCGAAGATCCTGACAATATCCATTCCTGAACCCCCCTATCGTTTACATTGTAATGAGAATGAATACAATAAGTCTACATACAATAAGTCACTGGAAGAAGGGGTGTTTGCAGATAAGGGCAGGGATATTTTTCTTGTATTACGGGCGGGATGGGTATATAATATTTCAGTTTTCAGATAATGACAGAGGAGGGGGATACGACATGAATGAGCAAAAACAGGCCGGCTACTACATCGTGCGCGGCGATGTGCTGCCGGAAGTCTTTATTCGCGTAACAGAAGCCAGGGAGCTTCTCGATACGGGAGAGGCGCAGACTGTGGAGGAGGCCGCCGCCCGTGTGGGGATCTCGCCCTCGGCTTATTATAAATACAGGGATGCCGTAACGCCGTTTCAGGATCTCGGCCGCGGCCGGATCGTGACCTTCCAGCTGATGCTGCGCCATCATCTGGGGGTGCTTTCGGCTGTGCTGAGCGTTTTTTCCGGCACAGGCGCGAATATCCTCACCATCAACCAGGGCATCCCGACCGACGGGACGGCCCCCGTTACCGTCACGGTAGATACGGCCGATATGCAGATCGGCACGGAAGAGCTGCTCGAAAGACTCAGCGGGCAGGAAGGCGTGATCCGCGCCGCCGCCGCGGCGGGCTGAGCGGAGGTACGGCCGATATGATATATTACGCGATCCTCGGCTACGGCGTGGTTGGAAAAGGCGTCGCCGAGGTCATGAACGAGCAGCGGGAAAAGATCGCCGCGAAGGTCGGCGAACCGGTCGAGCTCAAATACATCCTTGTGCGTCACGATTATCCCGGCGATGCCTATTCCGATAAAATGGTGCGAGATTTCTCGGTGATCGAAAACGATCCGGAGGTCAGCATCGTGGCGGAGGTCATCGGCGGCGTCGGAGCGGCTTATGAATATTCGCGCCGCGCGCTCCTTGCGGGAAAAAGCCTGGTCTCGAGCAACAAAGAGCTCGTGGCTTCTTACGGCGATGAACTCAATTCCCTGGCGCGGGAAAAGGGCGTGAATTATCTCTTTGAAGGCAGCGTGGGCGGGGGCATCCCCGTGCTGCGGCCGATCATGCAGTGCCTGGCGGCCAACCGCGTCGATGAGGTGTTCGGGATCCTGAACGGCACGACAAACTATATCCTCACAGCGATGGACGCCGAGGGCACAGGCTTTGCCGACGCGCTCGCCGCGGCGCAGGCTCTCGGGTATGCCGAGGCCGATCCGACGGCCGACGTGGAAGGCCACGACGCCTGCCGGAAAACGGCGATCCTGGCGGATCTTTCGTTTGGCCGGTTCATGGATGTGAACGCGATTCCCAAAAGCAGCGCATATCCGATGATCGCACTCGTTAAGCAGATATAGAATATCTTGATATTACTAAACCAATGGCGTAATGCCGGATACAATACCATCATGGAAAGGATCTGGATCGCGCCTCCGAACATATTAAAGAAGGTGTAGCTGTTGTACCAGCCCGTACCGCCAAAATCGTATTTAAAGAAATAGATCACCAGATTGGATGTAACATAGATCGCCGTGTTGATAACAACGATCGCAACCACAACCGCCATTGCCTGATCATTCTGGATCAGTGCCTTAAACATCTCTCCGACACCCGGAGACTTCATTTCCACCGTTGCCTTTTCCTTGATAGACACACAGGTGATCGTGATAAACACAACAAAGATGATCGCTACGATCAGCGCGAACAGGCGAAAACCTGTTTTCTCATCGTTCCCGCCAAGCGCATGCACAAGAGGCATAGTCGCTATCGTAACCAACGCTGAGCCAACCCCCGCACAGGATCTTGCAAGCGTCGTCAGACCTTCTCTCTCCTTTCCGCCCTCGGTAAAGGCCGGAATCATCGACCAGTAAGGAATATCCATCATCGTATAGGTTACGCCCCACATGATATAAGTTACTGCCGCATAGGCCACCAGTCCGGCGGCGTCCAGTGAAGGCGGTGCCGCAAACATCATATATAAGATCACCGCGTTGGTCAGTGTTCCTATAAACAGCCAGGGTCTGAATTTCCCCCAACGGGTACGTGTCTTTGCAACGATCACACCCATGACGGGGTCATTAAACGCATCAAAGATCCTGGCCACAAGCAGGATAACTCCCATTGCCGCCGCGCTCACACCCAAAATATCCTGGAAATAATACAAAACATAACTTGCGGAAAGCATATATACCATATCTTTCCCGACTGCTCCCAATCCGTAGGAAGCCTTTTCCCTAACACTCAGTTTCATCCTCACACCTCCGTTTTTTGTTGTCTTTCTCCCCCTATCTTTCCTTACAGGACTCCCGGATCACAAGATGGCAGGGCAAAAGGATCTTCATCGGCGTTTTGATCCTGTAATGCGCCATCGCATAGATCAGATTTGCTCCGTGCTGACCCATGTCGTAAGCCGGAGCCGCTACGGTCGTTAAGGCAGGTGCCGTATACGCACTCATCTCGGAATCGTTGATCCCTATAACGGAAATACTCTCGGGAACAGAATAGTTCTGCTCCTTGATCGCGCGCATCGCTCCGATGGCTATCGCGTCGCTTGCGGCAAACACCGCGTCCGGAATTTCATCGCATTCATCCAGCAGTTCCTTCATCATTTCATATCCGGAGGCGGTCGTAAAAGCACCTTCTTTTATCAGGCTTTCATACTCTCTGCCCTTTTCCTTCATATGTTCGATGAAGGTCTTTTTACGGATATCCTCGATCGGCTCCTTACCGGAAGCGAATTCCCGGCCGCATAAAAAGGCGATCCTTTGATGTCCGAGACTTTCAAGATAATGCAAAGCGTCCCTTCCGGCCTTTTTAAAGTCCACATTTAATGTTGTCACCTCAGGGTAGTCGACCTGCATGTCCAGAAAGATCACACTGTGAAAACGATAGAGGATCGTATTTACTTCATCTCTGGCAAATTTCCCGACACAGATCAGACCGTCCACATCCTTTAAAAGCGATATGTAGTTTTCATCCGACCGGTAGCTCCGTACGATCCCTATCCCCGCTTCGCCGCAGTAGTCCTCGATCCCTCTTCTTATCTTAAGATAGTAATCATCCTGCATCTCCTGCTCTGCGGAAAACCATTGAAGTATCCCGATGGTAAATGTCTCCACGGCATCCTCTTTTCCGGTCACGGTCTTTGAAGACTTTACCTGCCGTTCCACGCGGATCGTTTTTTCATAATGAAGTTCTTCAGCGACATTTAATACGCGTTCTCTCGTTTCCTCCGTAACATGCATTTCACGGTCATTATTCAGTATACGCGAGACCGTTGACGCCGATACGCCGGCCTTTGCTGCAATATCTCTGATCGTTGCCATACATACCTTCTTTCCGCTTGTCTTAAGTTTTCCCTTTTTTGCATTAGTAAACAGTCGCTTGTTTAGTAAATATTCTAGCACCTGTTTTTTATTTTGTCGACATCTCTAAAATGTAAGATTTTTGTCAATATTTTCTGTCACTTTGCACAATTTTGCTCTCTTGACATTTTTAGTAAACAGGAGTAAAAATAAGAATGAAACAAGTTGTTGTTGATCTTTGTTTTCACTGTTTGTTTACTAAACATTTCTTATTGCATGACCTGCATAAGAACGAATCACGGAGGTATCAGTACATATGAAAACTATTTCGCAATTAAAGGATGAAATACAAAACGGGATCTACGACGATCGCCTGATCGATATTTATGTCGAGAGCGATCTCCTTTCCTATCAAAAGCAGCGTTATATACACACTCTCGATCTCTTTGAGGAATATTTCGGTGACGGAGATGTCAGGATCTTCTCCGCTCCCGGAAGAACCGAAGTCGGAGGCAACCATACCGATCACCAGCACGGTGAGGTGATCGCTGCCTCCATCAATAAAGACGCGATCGCCGTTACAAAGGCCATACCCGGGGGACCGATCCGTCTGATCTCGGACGGCGGCGCTTTGATCACCATCGATCTTTCTTCCCTGGATCCTTCCGAAAAGGAGAACGGAACAACGGCCGCCCTCATCAGAGGTGTCTGTGCCGGAATGAAGGATCACGGTTACAACATCGGAGGCTTTGACGCTTACGTAACCAGCGACGTGCTGATCGGAGCCGGGCTTTCCTCTTCCGCCGCTTTTGAAACACTGATCGGCACCATCCTCTCCCATCTTTACAATGACGGGAGAGCTACTTCCATAGAGATCGCTATCATCGGTCAATATGCAGAAAATGTCTTTTTCGGAAAGCCGTGCGGCCTGATGGATCAGATGGCCTGCTCCGTAGGCGGCCTGATCCACATTGATTTTGCAGATCCTTCCGATCCCGTCGTAGAAAAGGTGGATTGTGATTTTGCGACCTTTGGCTATCCTCTCTGCATCACCGACACCAAAGGATCTCACGCTGATCTTACGGACGAATATGCCGCTGTGCCTTTAGAGATGAAGAAGGTCGCGGCACACTTTGGAAAGGAAGTATTGCACGAGGTTGACGAAGACGAATTTAAAAAGAGCATTCCCGATCTCAGAAAATCCTTTGGCGACCGCGCCGTATTACGCGCCATCCACTTCTATGAGGAAAATAAAAGAGTGAAAAAAGAGGTATCCTGTCTTGATAAGAAAGATATCGACGGTTTTTTAAAAACCGTTCGGCTCTCCGGCGATTCCTCCTTTAAATACCTGCAGAATGTCTACACTTCCAGAGATGTCACATCGCAGAATGTCTCTGTTGCCTTGGCCGTCAGCGAAATCGTTCTGGACGGAGAAGGTGCTGCTCGTGTACATGGCGGCGGTTTCGCCGGTACGATACAGGCATTTGTTCCCAAAAAGAAAGTGGACGCTTACAAAGAATCTCTGGACGATGTATTCGGAGCCGGCTCCTGCAGTATCCTGGAGATCCGAAAGTACGGCGGAATAGCCGTCACCGATTGACACCCTGTAAACAGAACAATATCGACGGTTCTTAAAGAACAGAAAGGACGAATATGAACATTGAAGCATTGATCACCGAATTGACAGGCTACGGTCTTCAAAACGGACTGGTTAACCCTGAAGATAAGATCTATACGATCAACCGCCTCCTGGAGGAGTTTCAGATCCGGGAATATACATTTGTTTCCGATCCTGCTGCTTCCGCTTTCCGGCCCGTGCAGGAGATCCTGGATGATATGATCGCTTATGCACTCGAAAATGATCTGATGGCGGAAGATACCATCACAAACCGCGATCTCTTTGACACAAAGATCATGGGTCTGCTTACCCCGCCTCCCTCCACGGTCCGCTCCGCTTTCCGAATGCATTACGGCAACAGCCCGAAGGAGGCAACGGATTATTATTATGATTTCAGCAAGGCTACCAATTACATCCGGACAGACCGGATCAGGCGTGATGAAAAATGGGTAACCGATACCGAGTACGGTCCGATCGATATCACGATCAATCTTTCCAAACCCGAAAAGGATCCGCGGGATATAGCAAAAGCCGGACTGGCTAAGAAATCCGGTTATCCCAGCTGCCTGTTGTGTCTGGAAAACGAGGGATATGCCGGTCATATCTCCCACCCCGCGAGACAGAATCACCGCGTGATCCCCATCACCCTGGGAGGAGAAGAATACTATCTTCAGTATTCCCCGTATGTATATTACAATGAGCACTGCATCGTCTTTAACAAGAAGCACACACCGATGAAGATCGACCGCAGTACCTTTGTTAAACTTTTTGACTTTGTTAAACAGTTCCCTCACTACACCGTCGGTTCCAATGCGGATCTTCCGATCGTTGGCGGATCTATCTTAAGCCACGACCATTTTCAGGGCGGAAGCTATGTCTTCCCCATGGCCAGAGCGGAAATTGAGACCTTTGTTACCTTCAAGGGATATGAAGATGTCACCGCCGGGATCCTTAAGTGGCCGATGTCCGTCATCCGCCTGCAGTCAACGGATTGTAAACGCCTTACAGATCTGTCCGAAAAGATCTTAAATAACTGGCGCGGATACAGCGATGAATCCCTTATGATCCTTGCCGAAACAGATCATACTCCGCACAATACGATCACACCGATCGTTCGCATGCGAAACGCTGACCTCTTTGAGATCGATCTGGTACTCAGGAACAATATTACGACGCCGGAATGCCCTATGGGACTCTATCATCCGCACAACGAATACCATCACATCAAAAAGGAAAACATCGGTCTGATCGAGGTAATGGGCTTAGCCGTTCTTCCCGCCAGATTAAAGAAGGAAATGGCGGAATTAAAGGATGCTATATTCTCCCATAAGGATATACATTCGGATGAGACCCTTGAAAAGCACGCCGATTGGGTAGATAGCTGGATCCATCGTTTCACCGAAGCGGAATCGGAGATCCGTCCTGAAGAACTCGCAGAGCGCTTAGATCGTATCGTCGAAGATGAGATCGGGCACTACTTTGCAAAGATCATTGCCTGCGCAGGTGTCTATAAGCGCGATGAGGCCGGAAAAGAAGGCTTTCTTCGTTTCATCGAAAGCGTATGATCCGTGTGGCGCACATAATAAACGCGAAAATAAGTCTATACAGAAATATACAGGTATAAGAAAAACGGCTTTGGAAGTTCCTTTCCAAAGCCGTTTTTATGCGGGCAACAGGACTTGAACCTGCACGGTCTCCCACCAGAACCTAAATCTGGCGCGTCTGCCAATTCCGCCATGCCCGCTGACGAAATCCTGCATTATCCTACCAAAGTTATCTCTACTTGTCAAACAACAGTCCCGTTAAACTTAACGCTGTACTGCCTGTTAATCCGGGATCGGAGCTATCACATTCCTGTGTATTTTCGTTAGAAATACAATATTAACACACAGTGACATTACTTCAGCGATCGGGAAACACCACCAGATACCGGGCAAACCGACCGTTCTTCCCAGTATCCACGCCACCGGGATGAGGATCACCAGCTGTCTGGCCACGGATACGATCAGACTGTAGACCCCGTTACCGAGAGCCTGGAAAACCGTTCCTCCTATGATGCAAAACCACGCCGCCAGATAGTGAACTCCAATGATACGAAGCGCCGGTACGCCGAGTGTGATCAGGCTCTCTTCCCCTGTATCAAAGATCCTTAAGAGCTG
The DNA here is from genome assembly GCA_937901625.1 of uncultured Lachnospiraceae bacterium. Taxonomy (GTDB): domain Bacteria; phylum Bacillota; class Clostridia; order Lachnospirales; family Lachnospiraceae; genus NK4A136. The sequence goes on along the minus strand of CALDIE010000064.1, from coordinate 10,726 downwards.
TTCCGGGATCAGTTCAAAGAGCAAAAATCCAACGAACATAAACGCAAACGCGTACATCATCGTTAACTTGATCACTGAAAGCATACGTTTCTTCTTCCTTGCGCCATAGTTAAAGGCCAGGATCGGCACCATTCCGTTATTAAGTCCAAAAATCGGCATAAAGAACAGACTTTGAAGCTTGAAATATACGGTAAATACAGCCACGGAATCCGGGTTCAGACCGGTCAGGATACGGTTCATGGAAAAAGTCATCACCGAACCGATCGCCTGCATGACGATCGAAGGTAAACCGATGGCATAGATCTTTTTAACAATGAATAAATCAGGTCGAAATCCTTTCAGCTTAACCTTTACCTCGTCATTATACCGATGATTTAATATGATCGCCAGGATTCCCGCGCATATCTGACCGATGATCGTTGCAACTGCCGCTCCGGCCACCTTCATCTCCGGGAATCCGCAATATCCGAAGATCAGGATCGGGTCCAGAATGATATTGATGATCGCACCCGTCAGCTGGGTATACATGGTATAGATCGTCTTTCCGGTTGATTGCAAAAGGCGTTCATTCATCATCTGGAAAAAGATTCCGGCCGATCCTATACATACGATGGACAGATACTGTGTTCCGTATTCCAGTGCCAGCCCTGTTCCTTTTTGCGAAGCGATCAAGGGTCTTGCAAAGAACAGTCCGATGATCAAAAACAGGATGTAGTTGCAAACCGCCAGAAACATACCGTGATTTGCCACCTTTTGCGCCGTTTCTTTATCCTTTTCTCCCAATGCTTTTGAAAGGATCGCGTTTACTCCGACACAGGTCCCCGTCGAAAAGGCGATCAAAAGCGTTTGAAACGGAAACGCCATACCTACCGCCACCAAAGCAGCCGTTCCGGAAGACGCCCCTTCCACACCGTCTTTGATCCTTGCAACAAAAAGGCTGTCTACAATGTTATAAAACGCCTGCACCAACATTGAGACAACCATAGGGAGTGCCATGCTGACCAAAAGTTTGTTCATCGGCATGACCCCCATCTTATTTTCCTTCACCTGTTCCGTGTTCTCTTCTGTTAAGGCGTTTTCCCCGTTCACCCTCTCTTTTGGCTCTTTGTCTTCTCTTTCTTTCTTTTGTTTCTCTGTCATTTTGTCGTTACTGCTCCTGTTAATCTTTCTTTTTTACTCCCCTTGCGCCCCCAACACCTCCGTTCATGGGTACATTCACCGGCTTTTTTTCTTCCGGAGTCTTGCCATCGATGGGCAGATCCAATCCGTTGTCAAGACGTTTTGTCTCCTCAGGCACCTTTTTCTCCAGCTTTCCGTCCACGCCGCCGTGTACCGAAACCGATACTCTCTCCTTTTTCTCCATAAAAACTTTCTCCTTTCAACAACCATTCTCCCTAAATAAAGATACACAGCCCTCCTGCTACCGGTAACAAGGTTCATTATCCAGTATTGATCGGCCGGTGATCACAACTTCTCTGACGCCCTCTAAGGACGGCACTTCATACAATGGTTTTGCGAGAATATCATGTACCACGGAATTTAATCCACGTGCCCCGATATCCATCTGCATCACCCGATCAATGATGATGTCCACCGCATCATCCGTAAAGGTCAGCTGCACATCATCCTCGATCTGAAACTCATTTTTAGACTTCGAGAATATGCTGTCTTCCACTTCCACCAATACCTGTCTGAGCGCCTCTCTGTCAAGTTTCTTTAATACCGTAATCCCGCCAAGACGTCCGGCTAACTCCTGCTTCATCCCGTACTCCACCAGATAATCGATCTTTAAATTCTTTCCGGTGAGTTCAAACTCCTTTTCCATATCGATCGCGCTGCCAAAGCCGATCCCCTTCTGGATCTGATCTTTCATTGCGATCTTGTCAAGCCCTTCAAAAGCGCCGGCACAGATAAAGAGGATATTCTCCGTATTCATATGAATGGTGACACGACCGCTGTCCGGTCTTTCATAAGGCACGTCCAGATTCGTCCCCTCCATCATTCCGAGGAGCTGTCCCTGCAATTCCATATTGATATCCTCTCTGGAATTGCTCCTGTTACGTATAGCCTTGTCGAACTCATCGCAGAAAACGATCCCCCGCTCCGCTTTCCCCAGATCTTTTCCGGCTTTTATATACAGATTTAAGAGCGCTTCCTCCTTGTTGCGTCCTTTCCAGGGAGTTGCCACCACACCGCTGAAATCCGTGATCACCACGGGTACCTGTACGATCTCCTTTAATCTTCGTATGAGCTCGGTCTTACCGCAACCGGAAGGCCCTATCATTAAAACATTCGTCTTTAAAAGCTTCTCTTCCGGGTAAGCCAGACGCAGATAATGATTATAGACTGCCGTAGCCAAAAGAATCTTGGTTTCATCCTGTCCGATCACATAGCGATCCAGATATTCCTTGATCTTTTGCGGCGTATATTTTTTCAGGAATTCTTCATATACTTCCTTGCCAAACGGATCCTGCCTTCTCTTTGTATTCTCTTTTGCGATCGAGCGGTTCATCCGGACATTACCGATCTTGTTTTTGTAAGACCATCCTCTGCTGACAGCCAGCCTCCCCAAAAGCGCCTCGCGCTTATCCTCGTCCGGCTCCTTCATAAATTCGTATTCAAAGAAGGAAAAAATCTCATCGAGCTCTCCGTTGCCTATCACATCTTCCAGCTTTCGTCCGCGATAAAATTCATCATCCGTCGGATATATTTCGTTCGTGGAACGAATGATCTGCCAGAAAGGTGTACGGTATCCCTCGATCCGTACAGATGCTCCCAGGAGCTTCATCACACTGTCCATCGTATGCTCCGATAGAGGACGCGTCTTATACAGATAGTGCATGATCAGACACAGATAGTCATAATACGCCTGTCTGTTTTTAAAGTAATAACCGTCCTTTTCATATTCCTTCATTCTGGCATCGATATATTCTCTGAATGTCAGTGCCGAACACACATTAAAGATATCTCTCATATGTCGGTTTTGTACCTTCCCTTATTGTTTCCTCCGTGATCAGAACCCTCTGAAGGTGATCGATCCCCGGCGCCTCATACAGTACCGGCTGCATCACTTTGCTTAATATGGAATGAAGCGCTCTGGCTCCTACGGGTGTTTTGATCGCTTCCTCCGCCACCGCTTCGAGCGCTCCGTCCGTAAATACGAGATCCGCCTCACTTGCGTGTTTCATCTCTCTGGTATAGCGCTCGATAAGGCTGTCCTCCGGTTCCGTAAGGATCGATACCAGATCCTCCTTTTTCAGGCGTTCCAATACAACGATGCTGCTGATCCTCCCGGCAAGCTCTCTCTTCATCCCGTAGTCCATCAAAACTTCATGGTTAATGTTTTCACGAATATATTCAAGGTTCATCTCGGTTTCGAGTGTCGCGGAAAATCCGATATTTCCCGGGATCGTCATCCTCTTCTTCTGATCGGAACGGATATACTCTTCGATCCCCTGAAACGCGCCTGCCAAAACAAAGAGGATCTTAGATGTATCCATCAGCATCGGCTGTCCGTCGACCTTTAATTCCACTTCGCTTCCTTCAAGCATCGTAAGCAACTGGGACTGAACATCATCATGCACATTGACACCGCGCTCCGAAATAGCCGGGATCAGGACTTTATCAAATTCATCCATAAAAATTATACCTTGCTCGGCGCGCTCCTGATTTTTCCCTGCCGCCATCCACAGTTCGATCAGAAGATCCTCTTTGTGTCTTCCGCGGAACTGACTGGCTCCCAGAGAGGATACATCCGTAAATACCATCGGGTATTTGGTAATGTCACGGATCTTTCTCATGATCTCCGTCTTGCCGCACCCAGAAGGACCGATCAGCAGAACCACATTCGGAGCAAAAGAAAGTTTCGGATGTCTTAAGCGTTTTCCGTGGCCGTACACAGCTAAGCAGATGGCTTTCTTTGCATCCTCCTGCCCGATCACATATCGATCCAGATACTGTTTCAGTTCGGTAGGCTTTTCGACGTCCGTATCCACTGAGGACGGTCGATTGCCCGCCTCTTCCTCCGGAAAGTACTGTCTGCGAATCATGATAATACGTCCTAAGAGCTTTTCTTCCGGTGTGGATTCCCTTCTGATGGATATGTTCGACAACGCCTTTTTTCTGGTATCCGTTTCCAGAAATTCCAATAAAAAACCAATCTGATCCCCATACTTTTCTTTGGAATAGATCAGATCCTCTTCCATTAATGCCAGCACACTCCTTAAGGAAGGGTTTTGATAACGTTCGCGACGGTATACATCATAAATACAATATGTAAGATAATCCACCGCCTTATCTGTCGTCCGGTCCTTATACGGATAAACCGCATCAAGATTCGTGTAGATGTATTTCTGGATTGCGAGCCAGCATTTCTTCTCATCCCACCCGCCTTCGGAACGGGCTTCTGTTTTGTCTAAATATGAAAATATCCCTGTCATGTTTTTTATTTTACTATATTGATAAGATATGGCGCAAGAAATCTTTAAGCGGCTGCGTTTCTTTTATTCTTTTTTCTTTTGAGAGAAAAAGATAGCGCGTCCGCTTGTTTTTATGGATTTTTAGATAGAGGTTTGATATACTTTCAGGTGAACACACTCTGTTAAACCTGACGTACTCAGGTTAATCAAATGCGCAAGGAGGGATGAGTTGTGAACAGGAAAAATGTTGTTGTATCTTTAGGACATGAAGCTTTGGGTCACACCACCTTAGAACAGATGGACGCCGTTAAGAAAACGGCCAAAGTGCTGGCTGATCTTACAGAAAAAGAGTATCAATTGACCATCACTCATTCCAACGGTCCGCAGGTCAGCATGATCCACAAAGCCATGACCGAATTGCACAGAGTATATATCGATTATACTTCTGCCCCCATGTGCGTATGTTCTGCCATGAGCCAGGGTTATATAGGATATGACATACAGAACAATCTTCGTTCCGAATTACTGCAGCGCGGTATTTCCACGCCGGTCAGCACGATCCTTACGCAGGTTACCGTTGATCCGTACGACGAAGCCTTTTATGACCCGCAGAAGGAAATCGGAAGATATATGTCCGTGGAAGATGCGGAGACTGAGATCAAGAAAGGGAATTTCGTAAAACAGATACCGGGAAAAGGCTACCGACGCGTCATTGCCGCCCCCTCCCCCATCCGTATCGTTGAGATCGATGCCATCCGCGCCTTAAACAGTGCCGGACAGATTGTGATCGCCTGCGGCGGCGGTGGTATCCCCGTAATAGAACAGCATCATATTCTCAAAGGTGCTTCCGCTATCATTGAAAAGGATCGCATTGCCGGAAAGCTTGCCGCAGAACTTAACGCCGATGAACTGATCATCTTCACCTCCGTAGAATCGGTCTACCGCGATTTCAAAAAGGATACACAATCTCCGATCTCCTCCATGACAGTTGCCGAAGCCGGAAAAATGATCGAACAAAACGTCTTTGGTGAAAACGATATGCTTCCGAAGATCGAAGCCGGCATCGAATTCCTCTCCAAAAAGAAAGACGGCCGTGTGTTGATCACGTCCCTTTCCTGCATGGAAGATGCCCTTAAGGGAAAGACCGGAACGGTCATGACCGCATAAACATAAAGATCCCAAGAGCAAAGAAAAAGCCGGGCAGATGTCAGAATGTATGTCATCTGTCCGGCATATATCTTGGACATTTATTAAAGATAACCCCTCACTCCTTTCGACCGGATTCGTATAGTTTGTTAAAACCCGCTTTCTCAAGATTGTCATTCACATCACACACTTCATACATGTGTTTTTCAAACGCCCTGATCAAAACCACATCCCTTGGATTCCCTTTATACAGAGGAGACATACCGTAAAGCATCAGCGCTCGATCTGTCTCAAGGATATCGAAACGGGCCGATAAACAGATCTTGACGATCTGATCTCTTTGCTTTGTATGCTTTTCCCCCGAAATCAATTTATAACCGTATTTTTCAGAGATGTTGGCTGCCCGAAAGATCTCCTGTTGTGTGATTCCCTTCTTTCGAAACTGTTCTCTCATATAAGAAGAAAAGATGCTTTCGCTCTCCTTCCGATTCTCATTTTGAATCCCCATTCCGGCCTCCGTGACCCACTTTTTCTTTTCTTAAACTGATTTTAGCAAATATGCTTTTTTCATATTGCCCCCAAAAAGGTGGTATTCTATCCCGATCATTTCGAAAGGTTCCGGCATCTCCCCGCATATTACGTCAACACATTCACATAACAGCCTTCTCTTCTTTCCTAATAACCACTCCCGCATCCTTAAAAAATTTCCCTGTCTCCACCGCAAAGGTCATCTCATTTGGGATATATATCGATTCGGTCAATAAAATTTTCGAAAAAAACTTTGAATTTTCAAAGAAGGTCAATAAATTAAATTTACTTAAATATTCCATTTGTGATATCTGCCATCCGCGCCCCTTCCTGTTTTCACTTATGTAAAGAAACGAAAAAACAGCCTCCAAAGAGGGTAGATCACAGACTCTTTGAGAGGCGCACAGAAGGTAGCAAAACTTCAAAATATCGATCGATCGTTAACATAAAAAGAGAAACAAAAGTCTTATGTAAAGAAAATAGAAAATCCGGAGTTTACATAAATATATAGATGGGCAGATGCGGTCTTATTTACATAACTTAAATCTGCCGGATGTAGTTACCATAATCACAATTTCACCGTGTCCGGTACTCTCTTGGCATGGTTCTCCCAAAATCCGATTCATCTTTTGAATGAGTTTTCTCTTTACTACTCTTTCAATAATTTAAGAAAATGTTGATTTATATATTATTTGCAGATTTATATAATTTAGATATTATAATATTTTTAGATATATTTTTGTTTTAGGATATAATTTATTGATAACTAATTGTAATCGTTTCCTCCTCCTATTTTGTTTAGAAATATCGTATTTGTTATATCAATAATATATTTGATATATTTTTACATGAAAATGCGATTTACATAATTTTATTTTATATTTTAAAATAATCTTCTTACCTAATGAGTTTTCATAATCCTTTTAAAAAATAACAAAGGTAACATAATCTTTTAAAAATTAAAGATCATGTATATACAGGGCTTTCGAGCATCGGCTACTCTTACTCCTCTCCATGTTCAAATTTCTTTGCCTGTTTTTGTTCTTTTTGCACAATTTTTCTACTCGCACGACAAATTTACTGCCTGACCTGCACTCCGCACCGGGTGAAAGGCTTTCACCCGAATCCTCGATTTGCGTGCCCACGGTACCCCTCGGTAACCCCGGCTCATCCTCTTCGCAAAAAAAAGGACGTTCCTGTTAAGAACGTCCTATCGCTATGCTTTAAGTATATAAATATTCTATTGTGGTATTTACTGCTTGATTCCTGCTTAATCCCTTCTCAATTCCACTCTGGGACCGCCTTTTCCCCTGATATAATCGCCGGTGATCGTCACGATACCGATTTCCTTATCCTTCGGTATCTCATACATGATATCGATCATGAATGCATCGATGATCGCCCTGAGCGCTCTGGCTCCCGTGTCCTTTTCAATCGCCTTTTTAGCGATCTCGCGAAGGGCATCTTCCTCAAATTCAAGCTTAACCCCATCAAGATCAAGCAATTTCTGATACTGTTTTAAGATCGCGTTCTTCGGCTCCTTGAGTACCCTTACCATCATATCCTCATCCAAAGCCTCCAAAGCAAACACCATCGGCAGTCTTCCGACAAATTCCGGGATCATACCAAACTTTCTGATATCCTCCACTTCAACTTTCTGAAGCATCTTCCTGTCTTTGTTAAATTTACTTTTAACTTCTGTTGTAAATCCCATATTTGTGGTCTTATTCAGTCTTTCCTCGATGATCTCTTCAAGTCCCGGGAAAGCACCTCCGCAGATAAACAGGATATTTCTTGTATTAACGGTTACCGTCGGAACCATTGCGTTCTTGGAGGACGCCCCAACCGGCACTTCGATCTCTGCCCCCTCCAGGAGCTTTAACATTCCCTGCTGAACGGCCTCACCGCTTACATCCCTGGAATTCATATTTGCCTTCTTGGCAATCTTATCGATCTCATCGATAAAGATAATTCCCTGTTCCGCCTTATCCACATCATTATCAGCTGCTGCCAGGAGCTTGCTGACTACACTTTCGATATCATCACCGATGTAGCCGGCTTCAGTCAATGTAGTCGCGTCCGTGATGGCTAAGGGTACATCCAGAAGTCTGGCCAGAGTTCTTACCAGATATGTTTTTCCGCATCCCGTAGGACCGATCATCAACATATTGGACTTCTCGATCTCGATCTCATCCATCGTATTGGTTGCCACGCGTTTGTAATGGTTATAAACCGCCACCGACATCACCCGCTTGGCCTGTTCCTGTCCTACCACATACTCGTCCAGTTTCGCTTTGATCTCATGAGGGGCCGGTATGTCTCCAAGTTTTAAAAGAGGCTTATGCTCCCCCGTTTTCTTAACCTTCGGCTGTTGCGCCCCGAAAGGAAACGGAAACTCACCCATATTGAAAATACTGAAGCGCGGTCCACCTTTGGAAGTCTTCTTTTCCTCTTTTGTATCATCCGTTTCCGTCGTATCTTCTTTTTCCTCTGTTTCCTCTTCGTCACTATCCACTATCTCTGTTTTTACAGGGGGTACGTTCACCTCTTTTTCCCTGTCATTTGCGTTCATCTCACTCCGAAACATTTTCCCGAATTCCTCCATCTGTTCCGCACCGGGACGTTGTCCCGAGGCAAACGGATTCTTCCCGAACTGGCTTTCCATCATCTTGGACAGATTATCCATGCAATCGGAACACAGATACATATTCATGGGAAGTCTTATCATCTTTCCGGCGGTGCTTTCCGGACGCATACATACGCTGCAAAAATGCTCCCCATCGTCATTTGTTCTATCATCAAATTGTCCTGCCATTCTTTATCCTCGCTTTTGCTTACATTATTACGGTATACCTGTTTATTTTACCCCATACCCCGAATATACGCAAATAGGATTAGTCGTATCAGGGCTAATCCTATCGCGTTTCGATCTGCCTCCTATATCAGATCCCACCTGTATTCAATTATACATTTGTTCCTTTCCCTGACGGATATTTAATGCACATCAAGCGATGCCTGATCTCCGAGCGTTACCTCAAGAGTGATCGTCCGGTAAGAATCTCCTGACAGTCTCTGCACTTCCACTTCCACCGTGCTTCCGGCTTCATAATAAGAAAGAAGATTCTTTAACTGATCCATGGTGCGGATCGACTCTCCGTCAAAGCTTATGATGAAATCTCCCTTTCGGATACCCGCGCGATCTGCCGCGGTCCCATCATAAACACTCGTTACATATACGCCTTCGGGATAACCGTAGAAATAAGCTTCCTGCGATGTGATCGTTGCTCCCACGATACCGATCGTTCCACGTTTTCCGTCTTCCACCAGCACCCTCGTCGTACGATTCATCAATTCCTCGATGATCGGCTGTGCTGCGGATATCGGGATCGCATATCCCATACCTTCTACCGTGCTGCCGCCGATCTTACTGGAGTTGATACCGATCACCTCACCGTTGATATTTATAAGCGCACCTCCGGAATTGCCAGGGTTGATGGCTGCATCGGTCTGAATAAAGGTTCCGCTGACACTGTTTACCTGAAGCTCTCTGTCAAGGGCACTGATAACACCGGTTGTTACCGACTGCCCATATCCAAGGGCATTCCCGATCGCAATGGCCGGCTCGCCTACGCGAAGGCTGTCGGAATCACCGATCCTTGCGATCTCGATCGCGTTCATCGTGCTTTCGTCCAGATCCTTTAAAGCAACTGCGATCACAGCCAGATCCATCTTGGAATCCGTACCCTTTACAAGCGCTTCCGCCTCTTTGTCATCCGCAAAGGTAACTGTCAGTTTTTCGGTATCTTCGATCACATGATAATTGGTCACGATCAACAGCTCTTCATCATTCTGTCCGATGATGATACCGGAACCGCTGCTTGTTACCGGCTCGGTATAATAGAAATACTGCTGTGTATATTCATTGGTGATCGATACGATCGAAGGCATCACATCTTCCACAACCTGCGTCACATCCGTAACAACCGTCGTAACAGTGTTTCCCGTATTGATCACACTTGTATCAGCCGCTGTAGACAGCGTCGCGACACTGACATTCATGGTTTCTTTTTCCGTTGCCGAATCGGCAAGTATTTGCGACTCCGCCCAGGTTCCAACAGCCTTCATACCGAAAAATCCGGCTCCCGCAAATACTCCGAAGAACAGACCTGCGGCGGCAGCCACTAAGATCTTCTTTCCGCTGCTTTTCTCCTTTTTCTTTTTTCGTGGTTCCTCTCTGCGGCTTCCCGCGCTCTGACCATAGGCACCTGCCCCGTTGTATGGATCCCTGTATCCATAAGTTCCGTAGGGCTGTCCCTGTGTATACGGATTATCGGATCCCGCCGAAGTCCTGACTTCATTTTCCATACCGGGATTTATCTCTGCTTCATTCCCGTTATATCCGTTTTGCTCTTCATTTTCATACATGCGACTCACTCCTTCCTTCTGATATATATCGAGACTCTCCGTCTCTGTCTTTTCATCTGTTGCACTCTTTACTTGAATGCGATTCTACCCCCTTTTTGTGAAAACGGTGTGAAAAAAATATATCTCTTTTGTTAAATCGCGGACACATTTAAAAATTTATGTTAACCAATCACTCCTCATACTCTGTCATTTATCACAAAAATCCATTG
>CALDIE010000063.1 GCA_937901625.1 uncultured Lachnospiraceae bacterium | reverse complement strand
ACAAATATCTCATCGGCACTGATATTACAACCCCTGTCCTTATAATCGTACATGGCTATTTTTTCTCTTAAGAATGCGTAACCAAGATCCGGGGCATAGCCTTTGAATGACTCTTCCTTAGCCATCTCATCTACTGCGCTGTTAAGTGCTTTAATAACGGAAGGTGCTAAAGGTTTTGTTACGTCGCCGATGCCGAGTCGTATGATTTCGGCATTGGGATTAGCTTCCTCAAATTCTCGCACCTTTATAGCTATTGTAGAAAACAGATAGCTTCCCGGTAGTTTCTCAAAGTTCTTGTTAATTGTTGCCATGATATGCTCCTTTAACTTAATATATATACTATCACAAATTAGTATACCCCATAAGCGCCATATCTACTTCCCTCGCAGCCTTACGTCCATCAGAGATGGCACGTACCACAAGAGACTGACCGCTTCTTACATCGCCTGCTGCATAGACATTCGCCTTAGAGGATGCATGCTTATCTTCATCCGTCTTAACATTGCTTCTTCCGTCCAATTCAACCTTGAAGTCATCGGTAACATATTTCTCACTTCCTAAGAATCCCGCTGCAATAAGAACAAGCTGACAGCGTACTGTCTTCTCAGAGCCTTCCACGGGAACCATATTAAACCTTCCCGTCTTCTCGTCCTTAACAGACTCTAAGTTAACAAGTACCACTTCCTTAAGATTACCCTTCTTATCCTTAATAAACTCCTTAACCGTTGTCTGGTAAATGCGAGGGTCGTGGCCGAACTTATAAATTGATTCCTCTTGTCCGTAATCAACCTTAAGCACTCTCGGCCATTCGGGCCATGGATTAGACGGAAGCCTCTCTTCTGAAGGCTTAGGCATCATCTCAAGCTGTGTTACGCTCTTTGCTCCCAAACGGATGCAAGTACCGCAACAGTCATTTCCGGTATCACCTCCTCCGATAATGATCACATCCTTATCCCTGGCAAGTTCATACGGAACCTTCTTAAAATCACTGTCTAACAGACTCTTAGTCACCTCCGTCAAAAAATCAACAGCAAAACGGATTCCCTTTGCGTCCCTTCCGGGCGCGTTAATATCTCTCGGATTGGAAGCCCCGCAGGCTAAGACGACGCTGTCGTAGTCTTTAAGCAGTGCGGATGCTTCCACATCTTTTCCCACATCGGCATTTACCACAAAGCGAACTCCGGCTTCTTCCATAAGCTGAACTCTGCGGTCGATCACCGATTTATCCAGCTTCATATTGGGAATTCCGTAACGCAGCAAGCCGCCTACTCTGTCCCGTCTCTCATATACGGTGACCTCATGTCCCCGGCGATTTAAGAGCTGTGCCGCCGCAAGCCCGGAAGGACCGCTTCCTATCACCGCTACCTTTTTCCCGGTCTTTACTTCCGGCTTTTCCTCTTTTACAAGGTCGTGGCTGTATGCGTACTCGATCACCGACTTTTCGTTTTCCTTGGTGGAAACCGCTTTATCCTGCAAACCGCAAGTGCAGGCCGCTTCACAGAGCGCCGGGCATACCCTGGAGGTAAACTCCGGAAAACTATGCGTAACGGATAAGCGCCTGTATGCTTCCTCCATACGTCCTCTGTAAACAAGATCGTTCACTTCCGGCACCAGGTTGTGCAAGGGACAGCCGGAAGCCATTCCCGCGATCATGATCCCGGCCTGACAGAACGGGATCCCGCAGTTCATACATCTTGCCGCCTGCTGCCTTTGCGCAGCCTCGGAAAGACGACCGTGAAACTCCTTAAAGTCCTGTACTCTCCCGGCTTCCTCTCTCACGGGTCCGTCAACACGTTGATATTCCAAAAATCCTGTGGTCTTTCCCATTACAGTTCACCTCCCACAAATGCCTTAAATGCCTCAATTTTCGCAGTCTCCGGATCCTCGCCCTGTTCTTCAAATTTAGCGATCCCCTTAAGCATAGTCTTGTAATCCTGCGGAATGATCTTCTTAAAGTGCGGGATATATTCCTCGAATCGATCCAGTATCTCCTTACCCTTCTTTGACCCTGTCAACGCCACATGCTCCTCGATGATCGCATGCAGCTCTTCACGGTCGCTCTTATTCTCCACTGCCTCCATGCTGACTAACTGCTTATTTAAATTCTTGTACAGATGATTTTCCTCGTCCAGCACATACGCTACGCCACCGCTCATGCCGGCCGCAAAGTTCTTTCCCGTTCCACCCAGGATCACAACCGTACCACCGGTCATATATTCACAGCCGTGTTCACCGACACCTTCCACGCACGCGATAGCTCCGGAATTACGGATACAGAAGCGTTCTCCCGCCATTCCGGCGATAAATGCCTTTCCGGAAGTCGCGCCATAGAGCGCCACATTGCCGATCATGATATTCTCGTGCGGATCATACGTTGCCTCCTTCGGTACCGATACCACCAGCTTTCCGCCGGAAAGTCCTTTTCCGAAGTAGTCGTTGCTGTCGCCTACCAGTCGAAGTGTCAATCCCTTCGGGATAAACGCTCCAAAGCTCTGACCTCCGGAACCGGTACAGTTTATGGTGATCGTATCCTCCTTAAGTCCTTCCGGATGCTCTCTCGTAATCTCAGCTCCAAGCAAGGTTCCGAAGGTTCGATCCGTACTTTCGAGCTTCACCGAAGCCACTGCCTGTGATCCGCCCTCGATCGCCTTTAAGATGGTCTTGGATGAGAGCAGTTCCTTCTCGTCCTTTGTCTCGTTTAAGCGAAAATCATACAGTTTCTTTTCGTCATGTGTAAGTTTCTGTTCAGGCGCCTGCAAGAGGATCCCGGATACATCGATCAACGCTGCATTCTTACCGCTCGTTTGTGCCTTTTTCAAAAGGTCGGTACGTCCCACCAGTTCGGAAAGCGTCCTGACACCTAATTGGCTCATGATCTCCCTTAACTCTCTTGCGATGAAGAGCATAAAGTTTTCAACATATTCCGGCTTTCCGGCAAAACGCTTTCTTAATTCAGGATTCTGTGTTGCGACACCCATCGGGCATGTATCGGATTGACAGGCTCTCATCATCACGCATCCCATCGTGATCAACGGTGCCGTGGCAAAACCGAACTCTTCCGCTCCTAAAATGGCAGCGATGGCCACATCCCGTCCGCTCATCAGTTTACCGTCCGTCTCGATCACTACACGGTCGCGAAGTCCGTTGGCCACGAGTGTCTGATGTGTCTCAGCCAGCCCAAGCTCCCAGGGAAGTCCGGCATTGTGTATGGATGATAACGGCGCCGCGCCGGTACCTCCGTCATAACCGGAGATTAAGATAACGCCGGCTCCTGCCTTGGCTACACCTGCCGCCACCGTACCAACGCCTGCCTCGGATACAAGCTTTACCGAGATCCTGGCATTCTTATTGGCGCATTTCAGATCGTAGATCAACTGGGCCAGATCTTCGATCGAATATATATCGTGATGAGGCGGCGGGGAGATCAGACTCACGCCGGGGGTGGAATGTCTGGTCTTCGCGATCCAGGGATATACTTTCTTTCCCGGAAGATGTCCGCCCTCACCGGGCTTTGCTCCCTGCGCCATTTTGATCTGAATCTCTTTCGCGCTTACCAGATAACGGCTGGTAACACCAAATCTGCCGCTGGCCACCTGCTTGATCGCGGAACTCCGGTCATTATCCGTACCGGCGGATAAGATCCTCTCTTCGCTCTCTCCGCCCTCACCGCTGTTTGACTTACCATGCAGATGATTCATGGCGATAGCCAGTGTCTGATGCGCCTCCTCTGAGATGGAACCGTAACTCATCGCGCCTGTCTTAAAACGTGTTACGATCGATTCCTCGCTCTCCACCTCTTCGATAGGCACTCCCTCTTTGGGGTAATTAAACTCAAGCAGGCTTCTTATGTACCCGGATTCCTCCGTATTCACCATCCGGGTATAGGCCTTGAACTTTTCGTAATCCCCTTCTCTGGTCGACTGCTGCAGCATATGGATCGTTGCGGGATTATAACGGTGCTTCTCACCCTGGCTGCGTGACTTATGTCTTCCCGCGGGGGTTAACTCCAGGTTCACCTTAAGTCCCAAAGGATCAAAGGCACGGCTGTGCTGGCGATCCACGGCGTTTCCAATATCCTCCAGACTGATACCGCCGATACGGCTGACCGTTCCGGGGAAGTATTGATCAATCACCTCTTTGGATATGCCGATTGCTTCAAAGATCTTACTTCCCTGATAAGACTGGATCGTAGAAATGCCCATCTTGGAGGCGATCTTTACGATACCGAACAGGATCGCGTTGTCATAATCCTCTACTGCAGCGTAATAATCCTTATCCAACAGTTCCTGCTCTACTAACTCACCGATGGACGCATGTGCCAGATACGGATTGACAGCGCCCGCGCCGTAACCTAAAAGTGTTGCGAAATGATGTACCTCTCTGGGTTCCGCGGACTCAAGGATCAGGGACATTGCCGTACATTTTCTGGTCTCTACCAGGTGCTTATGAACAGCCGCAACAGCCAGAAGGGAAGGAATGGCAACATGGTTTTCATCTACGCCGCGGTCGGAGAGGATCAAAATATTGGCGCCCTCTTTATAAGCCTTGTCCACTTCCACAAAAAGGTGGTCCAGTACACGCTTCATCGGCGTGCTCTTGTAAAAGAGGATGGAAACCTTAGCCACGTGAAATCCTTCTTTTTTCATATTTTCTATTTTTAACAGATCCAGATCCGTTAAGATCGGATTGTTGATCTTTAATACCTGGCAGTTTTCACGGCTCTCCTCCAAAAGATTACCGTTCTTACCGAGATAGACCGTACGCGAGGTAACGATCTCTTCCCTCTGCGCGTCGATGGGCGGATTGGTCACCTGCGCAAAAAGCTGCTTGAAATAATAGAACAGTGGCTGATACTCTTCAGACAACGCCGCGATCGGTGTATCCACACCCATGGAGCCGATGGCTTCCGTTCCGTTTAAAGCCATATTTAAAAGTCCGTCATGAACATTCTCCCAGGAATACCCAAAGGCTTTCTGCAGCCTCTTTCTGTACTCTCCGCTTATCTGAGGCACTTTCTTATTCGGGATCTTTAACTCCGAAAGAAGGGTTAAACAGCTGTCCAGCCACTCTCCATAAGGCTTTTTAAGAGCATATTTTTCTTTGATCTCCTCATCCAGGATGATCTTCTTTTGCTTTGTATCCACCAAAAGGATCTTACCGGGATGAAGTCTTTCCTTTCGAACGATGTGGCTCTCCTCCAGAGGAAGCACGCCCACCTCCGAGGATAAGATCAGACGCCCGTCATCCATGATGTAATATCTGGAGGGACGTAGACCGTTGCGATCCAGGATCGCGCCCATCACATCGCCGTCCGAGAAAAGGATCGATGCGGGACCGTCCCACGGCTCCATCATCGTTGCGTAATACTGATAGAAATCACGTTCTTCCTGGGTCAGTGTTTCGTTGTGTGACCAGGGTTCCGGGATCATAACGGTCATTGCCAAAGGAAGTTCCATACCGCTCATTACAAGAAACTCAAGGACGTTGTCAAGCATGGCGGAGTCCGAACCGCTCTGGGAGATAACCGGAAGAACCTTGGTCATATCCTCTGCCGAGAAGAGATTTGTATGCATCGTCTCCTCTCTGGCCAACATCTTGTCGGCGTTACCCTTGATCGTATTGATCTCACCGTTATGAACGATGTATCGATTGGGGTGTGCCCGATTCCAGCTGGGCATTGTATTGGTGGAGAAACGGGAGTGAACCATGGCGATGGCCGATTCATACTCCGGATCTCTTAAATCCGTAAAAAAGGTTCTTAACTGTCCGACCAGAAACATTCCCTTATATACGATCGTTCTGCAGGAAAGGGAGGGCACATAAGTATTGGCACTGCTCTGTTCGAACTCTCTTCGGATAACATACAGTTTCCGGTCAAAATCAAGATCCCCGATCAAATCCTCAGGACGTTCGATAAAAGCCTGGTAGATATTGGGCATACATTCTCTGGCTCTCGATCCCAGCACCTCCGGATCGGAATCCACTTTTCTCCAGCCCAAAAACTTTAAACCTGCCTTGCGGACAATGATCTCAAACATGGATCTTGCCTGGCGGAGATCCAACTCATTTTGCGGAAAAAAGAACATACCCACGCCGTACTGTCTCTTTCCCGGGAGATCGATTCCCTGTTCCTTTAACTTCTTTACGAAAAACCTGTGCGGTATCTGGGTTAAGATACCCACACCGTCACCGGTTTTTCCTTCCGCGTCTTTTCCTGCTCTGTGTTCCAGTTTTTCCACAATGGAAAGCGCATCGTCTACCAATGCATGATTTGCTTTGCCTTCAATATCGATGATCGCACCGATACCGCAGTTGTCATGTTCAAAGGACGGATCGTACAATCCTTTTTTCTGCACTTCTTTCCATAGATCTGACATAACATTTTCCTCCTTGTACGGATTTCCGGCCACTGCTCTGTGTTTTTCCACGGGATTTTTACAGAAACAGAAAAAGGCGCCTCAGGTTACAAAAACCCGAAGCGCCGTTGCTTCATAATCCTTCTATCTCTAAAACTAAACGATACTATACTACCGGCTTTTTTCAAAGTCAATAGGTTTTTTCGACTTTTTTTAAAGCTGAATTTTGGATGCATCTGCAAAAGAGGAGACTCCCGGTAAATAGAATGAGCAGGATCCCGTGCAAAGGATCCTGCCCACCCTATGATGTCTTATGTCGAACATTAGATAGTAGCTTTACTCAACATCCTGCAATGCATCAAAATCTTCCTCACCGGTGCGGATCTTAACCACACGGCTTACAGGATAAACAAATATTTTACCGTCACCGATCTTGCCGGTATACAATGTCTTCTTGGCCGTCTCAATTACACTGTCCACCGGAATCTTGCTGACAACAACTTCGATCTTAATCTTCGGAAGCAGCGTCATATCCATCTCAACGCCACGATACATTTGTCCGGTACCTTTCTGAATGCCGCAACCTGTTACCTGTGTTACTGTGATACCGGTGATACCGAGCTCATTAAGGGCTCTCTTGATCTTGTCATATCTCGAAAGCTTGGTGATGATAACAACTTTGTGCATACCTGTATCCAGACCGGCTTCTCTTAAGTGTACAGTTGTATCCTCGACAGGAACAGCCGCGTCACGCTGTGCCTTGCTGGCCTTGTCATAATCGCTGATGCCGAGACTGGTATTCTCATTTTCACCCATAGTACCGGCACTCATATCGATAATGGAAAAACCTGCATATGCGCTTGCAAGACCGTGCTCTGTTGCATCCAGACCTTCGATTTCCTCCTCTTCGGATACTCTTAAACCGATCGTCTTCTTAATGATCAAAAACGCGATCGTAATAGTGATCACGGTCCAAAGGATAGTAACCGCCATACCACCCAACTGCTTGATCAACTGACTGACACCGCCACCGTAGAAAAGACCTTCCGTGATTCCTGCCAAGGCAAATCCCGGGGCGCTCGAAGTTGCGAACAGACCTACCGCGATGGTACCCCAGATACCGTTTAACATATGAACGGCAACTGCACCTACAGGGTCATCTACATGTGTTACATGGTCGTTAAACCATACGCCAAACACTACCAGAAGTCCTGCTACAGCGCCAATGATGGCGGAACCGAAACAATCCGTTACGTCACAAGGAGCCGTAATGGCAACCAGACCTGCCAAAGATGCATTCAGACACATGGACACATCCGGCTTTTTATATTTGATCCAGGTAAAGATCATACATACAACCGTTGCTACAGCCGGTGCTATCGTCGTGGTCAGGAATACGGAACCAAGCGTAGGAACATCGGTTGCTGCCGCGCCGTTAAATCCGTACCATCCAAGCCAAAGGATAAACACACCGAGTGCCGCGATCACAAGGTTGTGACCGGGAAATGCATTCACCTTCACTACCTTGCCGTTTTCATCCTTTTCAAACTTACCGATCCTGGGTCCCAGCATCCATGCGCCGATAAAAGCACAGATACCGCCTACCATATGGATACAGTTGGATCCTGCGTAATCATGAAATCCCCACTGTGCCAAAAAGCCGCCACCCCAGGTCCAGTGCGCCTCGATGGGGTAGATGATCGCGGAAATGATCGCCGAATAAATACAGTAACTGGAAAACTTGGTTCTCTCCGCCATGGAGCCGGATACGATCGTAGCCGTCGTCGCGCAGAATACAAGGTTAAACACGAAGGAAGAATAATCAAAATTGGCGTAATCGGTAAATACATCAAAACTGAATCCTCCCGCGAAACCACCCAATACATTTTCTCCCATCATCAGTGACGCGCCGCAGATAAACCACACCACAGTACCGATACAGAAATCCATCAGGTTCTTCATAATGATGTTTCCGGCATTTTTTGCTCTGGTAAAACCGGCCTCACACATCGCAAATCCGGCCTGCATCCAGAATACAAGTGCGGCACCTGCCAAAAACCATACGGAGAACACTTCTCCATCCAATAGGTTCATAATCTCTTCTGTCATAGTCGATTCCTCCTTATATTAGTCAACCGGAAGTCTCCTATTCCTCCGGTTGCCCGTATTATTCAAAGATTCATATAAAAAGGTCATTCCATCATCAGCACCACGCCTTTGTGGAATGACCTTTTTACTTACATTGTACGGTCGTTGTTGTAGACTCTTGGAAATTTCCCGATCAATATACGCTAAACAAAAGCTTTCCGTAGCTCGGGAACGGCCAACACTTTTCGCCGGAAAGCATCTCTGCTTCGTCTACATACTTACGAAGCTTTTCCATCTTCGGTAATACATCATCACGGATAGCCTCAGAAGTCTTAATGATCTCATCGTATCCCTTAAGATCTGCCAATGCCTTCTCCAGATCCTCCACCTTATCGAGAATCTCATCGGTCAGCTCCGATAGTCTCTCCATGGTCGAAACCTCATACTTACACTTTACCTGATTGCTGACGGATTTCATCATGGATACGGCCTTAGCCAGGTTATAGAGATTCTGTTCGATTGCGGGAAGGTAATTCTTCCGCACCATATCTACCATGGTATGACCTTCGATATTAACGGTCTTGCAGTAATTCTCCAACATGATCTCGCATCTGGAATGTAACTCGGATTCGCTAAATACCTTAAGTCCGGTCAACATCTTCTTATTCTTCTCATCCAGAAGATGAGGCATGGCATCCGCGGTTGTCTTCAAATTCGAAAGACCTCTTACCTCCGTTGCCTCCTTTACCCACTCATCGGTATATCCGTTTCCGTTAAAAATGATACGCTCATGAGCCTTGATCGTTTCCTTGATGAGGTTATGAAGTTCCTCTTCAAAGTTCTCAACACCTTCCAGGCGATCCGCAAACTCCCTAAGGGCATCTGCCACAGCCGCATTTAACATGATATTGCAGCAGGCAATACTGTTGGAGGATCCGAGTGAACGGAACTCAAACTTATTGCCGGTAAAGGCAAACGGTGATGTACGGTTACGATCTGTCGTATCCTTGGAGAACCGGGGAAGAGAATGAACTCCCAGCTTTAAGATCTCTCTCTCCTTTCCTTCGTACGGTGCGTCCGACTTGATCGCGTCTAAGATCGCGGTAATCTCATCTCCCAAAAATACCGATATGATCGCGGGAGGAGCTTCGTTCGCTCCTAAGCGATGATCGTTTCCTGCAGTTGCTACGGAGAGTCTTAACAGATCCTGGTACTCATCCACTGCCTTGATCACTGCTGTCAGGAATAACAAAAACTGTGCATTCTCATAAGGGGTTGCTCCGGGAGAAAGAAGATTTACACCTTCATCGGTTGCCATCGACCAGTTATTGTGTTTACCGGATCCGTTAACTCCCGCAAAAGGTTTCTCGTGAAGCAGGCATACAAGGCCGTGCTTTCTGGCTACCTTTTGCATGATCTCCATCGTAAGCTGGTTATTATCGGTTGCCACATTCGTGGTGGAAAAGATAGGGGCCAACTCGTGTTGTGCAGGTGCCACCTCGTTATGTTCGGTCTTTGCGAGGATTCCAAGCTTCCAGAGCTCGGTGTTTAAATCCTCCATGAAAGCCGTAACCCTGGGCTTGATCACGCCAAAATAATGATCATCCAGCTCCTGTCCCTTCGGGGGCATCGCTCCGAAAAGGGTTCTTCCGGTATAGATCAGATCCGGTCTCTGGTTGAAGACTTTCTCATCCACCAGAAAATACTCCTGTTCCGATCCGACGCTTGTGCGTACATACTTTACTTTCTTTCCAAACAGTGCCAGGATTCTCTTTGCCTGCTTATCCAGTGCCTGCATGGATCTGAGCAACGGTGTCTTCTTATCCAATGCATCCCCGGAATAGGAGCAGAACGCTGTCGGTATGCACAGTGTGTGATCTTTGATAAACGCATACGATGTAGGATCCCATGCGGTATATCCTCTCGCCTCAAAGGTAGCTCTCAGTCCGCCGGAAGGGAAGGAGGATGCGTCCGGCTCACCCTTGATCAGTTCCTTGCCGGAAAATTCCATGATCACACCGCCATCCGGAGAAGGACTGATAAAACTGTCATGCTTTTCCGCTGTCACACCGGTGAGCGGCTGAAACCAGTGTGTGAAATGAGTCGCGCCCTTTTCTACAGCCCACTCTTTCATTTCCTGGGCAACAGCCTCAGCTACATCCACGTCCAGCTTCGTGTTTTCATCGATCGTCTTCTTAAGGGAATTGTATACTTCCGAAGAAAGACGCGCTCTCATTACTCTGTCATCAAATACCATCGTTCCGAAGATTTCCGGTACATTCTGTTTTTCCATCATAGCCTCCTCACTGACTCTCTCCCGATTCCGGCAGCGTCATGTTTTACTTTCTGTCTCTTCTTTCCGTACAGTGGCCACTGTATGATCTTTACGATCCTTCGACTTCTTTAAGATCCCTCTTTCTGTCCCTGCAGGAGACTTTATCGGGATTCCGGACAAAAGAAAAGGCGCCTCGGAGAATTTCTCCAAGACGCCCTTGTCCTTACAGTATCCTAAAATAAACTCTAATTTGGTTTTTGTCAATAACTATTTTAATTTTTTTCAATTATTTTTTTGCTTATCCTGTTATTCCTCTGACACCTCAAATCTTTCCTTTTGGGCGTGCTGCGGAACAGGTGTCGGATACGCCCCGTTAAAACAAGCGCAGCAGGTATTTTCCCCCGCAATCTCTTTTAAAGCCGACACACTTAAAAACCCAAGCGAATCCACATCGATCAGTTTTGCGATGTCTTCGACGGAATGACCGTTGGCGATCAGGCTGTTTTTGGAATCGATATCCGTCCCGTAATAACAGGGATGCAAAAAAGGAGGCGCGGAGATCCTCATATGCACTTCTTTTGCCCCTGCTTTCCGAATGAGCTTTACGATACGCGCGCTTGTCGTACCCCGCACGATCGAGTCATCGATCAATACAATACGTTTCCCGTAAAGCGCTTCCTCTATAGTATTTAACTTAAGATCCACCAATTCATTCCGACTTTCCTGTGTGGGCGCAATGAAACTACGGCCTATGTACTTGTTCTTGACCAGACCGATCCCATAGGGTATTCCCGATTCTTTGGCAAAACCAAGCGCCGCGTCCAGTCCCGAATCAGGCACGCCGATCACTGCGTCCGCGTCACAGGGATACTCCATAGCCAGCCGCTTGCCGGATTCATAGCGGGCTGTATGAACACTAAGCCCGTCTATACGCGAGTCCGGTCTTGCGAAATAGATATATTCAAACACGCAAAGAGAAGGTTTCTTCTTCCCGCAATGCGACCTTATGCTTCGAAGTCCGTTTTCGTCGACGATCATGATTTCGCCGGGCTCCAACTCCCTTACAAGCTCCGCTCCTACCGCATCCAACGCGCAGCTTTCCGAGGCAAAGACGATACTCCCGTCTCCCTTCAGCCCGTAACACAGAGGTCTTAAACCGTGAGGATCGCGCACGGCCAGCAGTTTTGCCGGGCTCATCATCACCAGCGAATACGCTCCCTCCAGCTCATCCATCGTCTTTTCCACCGCTTCTTCTATGGAAGCGGTAACAAGACGGTTACCGATGATCAGGTAGGAGATCACCTCCGTATCCGAGCTGGTCTGAAAAATACATCCGGATAACTCCAGTTTTCTTCTGAGTTCGTACGAATTGGTCAGATTTCCGTTGTGGCATAACGCCAGCTGACCTTTGACATGCTTTACTACCATAGGTTGGGCGTTCATCACGTTATTCCCGCCGCTGGTAGAATACCTTACGTGTCCGACAGCGATCGTCCCCTTCCCCAGAGCCTGCATTTCATTTTCCCCGAACACTTCATTTACCAGCCCAAGACCTTTGTGATAACGGATGATACGTTCCTCATTGACAGCAATACCGGCAGCCTCCTGTCCCCTGTGCTGCAAAGCGAAAAGTCCGTGGTAAACATATCCCCCTATATCATTGGTCTTTGGTGTTCGTATTCCGAACACGCCGCATTCTTCATGAAACTGATTATACATATTCTGCCCTTTCCATGCTTTTTCAATTAAATGATGTTAGGAGTGATGAAATCCCTCTATTCTCCGTCAACGCAAAAAGAGACCCACGCTTCTGCATAGACCCCTTTGCCTCACAATCGTTAATGTAAAATCATTTTTCTTTTTTGTCAAGAAGCATTTCCCTTAACGGGATTTCTTAAAGATAAGGTAACTATTCAGAACCCCATTCACAAAACACGTGCTTACGCACTTTTGCACAT
>CALDIE010000062.1 GCA_937901625.1 uncultured Lachnospiraceae bacterium | reverse complement strand
ATAAATGATCGCGCTCCAACCGGTTCCTTTCCATAAGCCCCAGCCAAGCATCTTTAACCAGGTGTGGCTGTCGCCCATCAGGTAGTTACTCGATTCCGTGATCCACCCCATCTGCATTCCGAAGGAATTGACAAAACCTTCACTGGAGAAAATAGCAAAGGCTACCATGTATACAAGGACCCAGCTGATGAAGTTGGGGATGGTGGTAAATGTCTGTACAAGCTTACGGAAAAACTTGTTGTTGATCTCACTTAAGAAGATGGCGAATGCCAGAGGTATCCAGCTAGTAATGATCCCCAGCCCGGACATCGCCAGTGTATTTCTTAAAACGCTTAAAAGTGTTTTTCTTGTGGCTGCGTTCTGGAAGAGGTACCTAAACCACTCCAAACCTTTAAACTTATCCATGGAAAGCGTATCTCCGGGAGCATAGTCAAAGAACGCGTATCTCCAACCCCATAACGGCAGATAGCAGAAAACAAAGGTAAGCAGAGCAAAGGGCAGGAACATGATCAGTAACTGGAAACGGATATCCATGAAGTACCCTTCGGACGGATCTCCCTTTGGAAGGATCACCATCTGTATGATCGAAAGAACCAGTAATATTACCGAAAATGCTGCATAGAGGATAAATCCGAACGGCAGAGAAGCCGTCAGCTTATCGTTTCCCTGCATTTGTGTATAAGTCACAAACGTAAAAACCATACCAACGATCTGAGCGATCCCGCCGCCGATATTAACCCAGACAGCGATCTTCTTTAAATTGATATTTCCCAAAGAGACACATGCGCCTACCGCAGACGCAAGCACACCAAGGGTGATCAGGATCGCGCCGGCGTATAAAAGATAAAACAGGGACGGGTCAACTCTGCCCATACGAATGGCTCTTCCCAACTCCGATACCAGACTTGAGTAAGAGATTGCGGAAGTAAATACCGAGTTGTTGGAGGGAATCTCCGCGCAGACTCTGACCGGATTCATCCCCGGAATAAAGATAAAGAAGAAAGCGAGCAAAGTCACTACCCGGTAGGTTCCAAAGAGCGGCGCCGCTTCCTCTTTCTGGTACTTGCGTTTTTCTTTGCTGACCTGAACTTTTATTCCGCCCTTCTTAGCAGGCTCTTCAGAAATATTCTCTGTCACCTGCGTTTCCACGACAGACGCTTCTTTCGTCTCTTCCGTGAGAACTTTATTGTCCTTCTCTGCCATTTCCACACATCCTTTCCTTCGTTTGTGCCGCTCTGTTTTTCGCCATACTCTTTTGCGATCCGTATGAGCAAACAGAGCTTTTCCCCCGAATCTTAGTATAATGCCCGCCACTAAAAAAAAATACCTTAATAAAACGATTTCAAATACCCAAAAATTAGAACAAAAAAGCGCGGCACCGAAAAGGTACCGCACTTCTGTCATTTTGGATTCTTATTCTTATTTTTCCGCAGGTCTTACAGACCCTGTCCGGATTTATTTCTTCTTTTTCTTTCCGGCGACGATGGCTGCTGCCGCTCCTCCTACCACTACTACACCGGCAACACCTGCTGCGACTGCGCCGGCATTGCTTCCGGACTCTTCTGCTTCAGGAGCCTCGGCCGCTGCCGCAGGCGCTTCTGCCTGAGCAGCCTCTGCTGCGGGTTCTGCTGCAGTATTGTCATAATTGAATCCGGATACCGTAAAGGTGATCTCGAGTTCGGTAACAGGTGTAGGATAATATGCGATCTCAGCGATACCATGATCGGAATCCCAGATATTCTGGATCTGAACACGCAGGCAGGTATTGTCTTCGCTGACTACATATACACCGCCAAGGTCAACGTTATTGCCGTTTACCTTAAGCTCTACATCGGAGAAAGTGATGTCCGGTGTGGTCGGGATATCGGTAGAGAAGAAGATCAGGTTCATGTGATCCTGAGACCAGTCATCTGTTGTAAAGTTCAATCCTCTTGCTGCTACAGTATAAGTACCGTTACCGGTGATCTCTGCATCTTCAAATGTTCCTTCGAGCGTCAGTTCTTCGTTGCCTGCGCCCCAACCGGTCACATGGTCAAAGTTTGCGGTGTCATGTCCGTATCCGTCATCACCATCCCATGCGTTACGGAATGCATACGTAGGAGACTGGAAACCGATGAACGCGTGATAAACGCCATCCTTATCGATCTCAACTGCGGGAGCGACTTCCACTTCCACTTCCGATACTTCCTTGAAAGTACCGAAACCGGATACCGTAAAGGTTACTTCTACGGAAGATACGCCCTCGAGCTGTTCAGCAGTCCACAGGCATGCGGTCGTTGTAGCAGGATCAACCTCGGCACGTACATCATCTCCGGGTACTCCGTTGTCATCTACAGGGCTGTTCCACTCATTGTAAAGGTTTACTCTGGTGATGATACCGCCGCCATCTGCGGAGCAGGTGTAGCTAGGTCCCTGAAGCTCGATCGCTTCGCCGTTTAACTTGATCTCGTCAATGGTCACGATCGCGCCGTTACCGATCACAGACTCACCGTTTACGATCTCAAGAGCGTTAAACTGCGCAAGGTTCTGTTCCTCTTCGGCAACCATGGATACGGTGTAGGTACCGTCGGAAGTTACGTTTGCGTCAACATCCTCACGCTCGAACTCAGCCCAATCGGAATTGTTGATGTTTAAGTATGCGGTCCCGTCCGCATAATCTGCAGTGTCCGGTCCTGCCAGGGCATTTACCGGAACCAGTGTTACTGCCATTGCGGCTGTTGCCAGGGCAGTCACCACTTTTTTCCAAGTCTTCTTCATTCTTTTTTGCCTCCTGTTCTTTGAGTTTAGAACTCATGAATAAGTATCCTCAGATTCCGCACACTACGGGTATACGAAACCACATTCATTCTAACAAGAGGCCTCCTACTTTCCTACCACACATTTTCGAACTGTTTACCCCAAATTTTAGCACCGGTTTTCGTGCGGATATCGGATTTTTTATATATTTTCCTCCCTGATAAGAGGTAGGAGGATCTCCACTTTCGTCCCCTTATTCTGTCCGCTCTCAAGGGTTACTCCGTATGCTTCGCCAAAGCGGAGTTTGATCCGCTGGTTTACGTTGGCGATCCCGATGTGGGAACGATCCAGATTCTCAAAATCATTGAGATTTCTGTTGACATCTTCCTGCTTTTCTCTGCTCATTCCGGCACCGTTATCTTCTATATACAATCTTACGAGGCTTTCCGCTTCATCGATCCGTACCCGGACCACGATCTTTCCGCCGGACTCCATATCCTCCATTGCATGTACATAGGCATTCTCCACAAAGGGCTGAACGATCAAAGGAAGCGTCACATAACGGGCGCATTCTTCTTTATCGTAGATCACTTCCGCCACGATACGGTCGCCGAAGCGGTAACTTTGGATCCGTATGTAACATTCCACCAGATCCATCTCCCACGCCAGAGTCCTTAACTCCTGTCCGGCATCCAGCGATCCCCGTAAGAGTTTGGTCAGCATCACGGAAATATCCGCAATCTCCTTTTCCTGATCGATCAAGGCTAACATCCGTATCGTTTCCAGGGTATTATATAAAAAATGCGGATTGATCTGTGCAGCGAGCATTTTAAATTCCACATCCCTTTGTCTGGAGTGGAGCTGCTCCTTTTGAAGTCTTTCCCGGTTCGCCGTTTCGGTCAGTGTCTGCATCTCACGGACCATATAATTTAAATCCCGATAGATCTCCCAGATCTCGTCGCGCGCATCTCCGATCCCGGCCACTTCCACAGCCGTATTATCAGCTGCCTCCTTGTTTTCCACAACATAGTGCATGGCGTTTTTCAGCGCTAAAAGCCTGCCGTTGAACCAGTCATTCAACACACCGATCGCGATGATCATGATCACTGTCGCTATAATGGCCGGCGTTATGGAAACAAGGGCGTCCCCTCTTGCCTGTGAGACAATATCATTGTACGGGATCAGGGTAACGATCGTATATTCATCAAAAGAATACCTGGGACGGATACTGCTGAAATTTAGCATACAGCGTTCTCCTCTGAAATTAACCCACAAATTTTCCTCTCTGGTATGAGCGGTCGCCATGATCTCTTCCATTTCATCCGCGGTGATATCAAAATTAGCATGAACTTTGCTCGTCCCGTTATGGATCATCACGGCGTAATGATCCTGCTCCATTATGAAATCCTCCGTGAGTTCCGCCTTCAGCGCAATACTTAAAATACCCACCTCCGTCCGATCCTGGGTATACATCGTACGCGTCAGTCGAAGGCCCCGATGGGTCGTCATGGTATTGGTAAGATAGGTCCAGCAGGGCTGTCCCTGCATCTTTACCGTGCTGATATACCAGGGACGCTGACGGATGGCATCCGTCAACTTCTTGAAATAGAGATTATCCACTCTGCGATCCGTATCCAGATAGATACAGATACTCATAATGTCACGGTAATAGGTCTTGATATATTCCGAGAGAAGGTCAAACTCACGATAATCCACCACCATATCTTCGGTATTGGAATAACGCTTTAAGGTGATCTTTTCCTGCTCATTGTCATAGTACAGTCGTTCGGATAACTCCGTAGCCAGATCGATACTTCCGGTAATCTGTTCCGCCTGCGCTGCAAGCTTTCGAATCTCCGACTGCCTCATCTGCTCCACCATGTTCCGGTTGGTACTCTGGAAAATGATCACATAAGCAGCCAAAAAGGGCAGAATTCCAAAGAGGACATACAGAAGTATCATCCTCTCCCGGAATTTCAGCCCTTTTGCTGCTTCTTTTATCTTTTGTATGATCTTTCCGATCCTACTCATCCGTCCATGGCTCCCCGCGTACAGGGAAGCCGTATCTCCCCCGATCTCTGCTCTTTAAATTGTATCATTCCTTTTAAAGAGTTTCAATCGAACCTCTACTCGGGAAGTTCAATACTGATCTCGCTTCCTTTTTCTGTCTTTTTGATCAGCATCTTTTGCGGGATCGCTTCCACAAGTTCTTCCCGGTGACTGATGATCCCCACCAGTTTGCTGGCTCCGGAAAGGTTATGCAAAATATCCATTGCGCTTTCCATTGACTTCTTATCCAGTGTTCCGAATCCCTCATCCACAAAGAGCGCATCCATCTGCACGCCTCCGTGGTCGGAAGATACGGTATCCGAAAGTCCCAGTGCCAGACTCATGGAAGCCTTGAAACTCTCACCGCCGGAGATATTGGATACAGGTCTTCGATGACCGGTATGATTGTCGATGACCTGCAGATCCAGAAAGTTGTTGCTCTGCTTTCCGAGAGCTCCTCCCTGTCTGACCAGGGTATACTGTCCGTCACTCATCGGGGCGAGACGGGCATTAGCTGCTTTGATGATCCCGTCAAAACCGTAGGCCTGCACATACTGTTCGAGGGTTAACTTACCGTTTCCGGTCTGTCCGGTTACCAGTCTGAAGAGCCGCTCCATCAGACTTTCCTTATGCCGTACCTTATTAAACTCCGGAAGCATCTGCGTGATCTCATTAAGGCTGTCCTGATCGATCCTGGTACGTTGTTTCGCCTCCGTGATCTCTTCCTGCGTGTTGTCACGGCGGACTTTCAGCGCTTCCACCTGTTCGTTAAGAGACTCTATATCGATCCTCTCCCTGCCTTCGGCATCTTTCTTCGCCGTTTCCAAAAGAGCCGCATTCGTCTTAACATCCTCGCGGTATTTTTGTACTTCTTTCTCCAGACGTTTGATCTCATCCTCTATGAGCATCGCATCTAAAAATCCCGCTTCATCTTCAAATCCCTTCTCTTTTCTGATCGCTTCGTATTCTCCCAAAAGCCTTTCTTCATCCTCACGGAAACTCTTTAGCTGCTCTTTTGCGCTTGCCTCACCGGCTCTGCCTTCCGTAAGCTCATGAGAATACCTCTCTTTATTCTCTCTGCTTGCGCGGATCGTTTCTTCGATCGTTTCCGCCTTCCCTTCCAGACTTCTGCGATGCTTCACGGCATCTTTAAGATTTTCAAAAGGAAGATCCTTTAATTCCTGTGCCAGCGTCTCTGCCGCCGAGGTCTCCTTATCGATATTCTTTCTTTCCTCGATCAGGCTCTCTTTACTTTCGTAAATTTCCTCTGTTTTCCGCCCTTTTAAATCTTTAAGCGCTGCCTCGGCATTCTCGCATTCTTCGCTTTCTCTTACCGCTTCCCTGTATTCGTCTCTTGTCGCTGCAGCACTTTCTTCGATCAGCTGTTTTTCTTTCGCGAGCTCTGTAAGTAATGTTTCTGTCGGCTCATCTACGGAAAATACTGCCCCCTCCGGGTAGTCCTCATCCGACAGGCAGTCTGTTAAAAGCCTGCGCAAATGTTCCTCCGCCGTCTTAAGAGCGGCACCGGCAGCCTCCACCTTACCGTAAGCTTCCTGCTTCTTCTCACCTGCAAGTTTTTGAGCCTCTAAAGCCGACTTCACTTCCTCTTCACTGATAGCTCCGGCCGGCATCATAGCAGGCGCGTCATGTTTTTTTGAGCCGCAGACAGGGCACGCTTCACCGTCTATCAGGCGCGCGGCCAGGATACCCAAACGGCATCTTTCCAACATATTCTGCGCATGCGTAGCCCTTTGTTCCGCCTCTGCGTATTTCTGCTGCTTCTCAAGAAAATCCTCCTCTGTGGATAATTTCTTATCCTTCTTCTTCTCATAATCGGCTGCCGCCTTTTGCGTACTGTTAATATTTGCGGACAGTTTCTCCAGACGATCGATCTTTGCTTTTTTCTGTACTGCTTTCGCGGCGCTGTCTTTCAAGATCTCGACCCTTGCCTCCACCTCCGCGATCTGCTTTGTCAGAGCCTTCTGTCTGTCTTCCAGCTCCTGTTCTTTTTGTTTAAGGGAGATGCTCTTTTTAGCAAGTACTTTTAACTTTCCAAGCGCATCATCCCTCTTTTTGTAATCCTCTTCCTGTCCCTGCAAACGGGCAGCCTCCGCCCTGCATTCCTTTGCATGATCTTCCTGCGTCAATGCATCCTTATAGGCTGTTTCCGCTTCTTCAAGCGCCTTTTCCCCATCCTTGATCCGCTTACCAAACGCAAGTACAGACTCTTTAGCCTTTTGGGCATCCCTCTTTCTTCCAAGCCATGCATCATACGCAGGTTTTACTTCGTAGACGGATTTTTGCGCGTTCTCAAGTATCCGGCTCTTTGTTTCCTTCTCATCCTTTTCTTCATCCAATGAACGCTTTTCCTCTGACAAACGCTCCAGTTTATCCAGATATCCGTTGTTATCCTTTGCGTTCACCAGACGGTCGTTTTGCTCTTTCCATGCAATCTCCTCTATGGCAAGACGGTCCTCGAGGACGGAGATCTTTCCCTGTTCCGCGGCGATCGCTCCGTTGATAATATCCGTTATCTCTCCGGTATTCCATACACTCTGTTTTGCGCTAAACGCTGCTGTCTGCAGATCATAGCGCTCTTTTAATTCTCCTTCCTCCGGTACACTTACCTGCGCGAATCTGGCAGCTATCTTCTTCTCTATGTCCTCTCTCTTTGTCTCTTCATCGCTTTTTCGTTTCCTTAACTCCTCCTCGATCTGCTTATATCCATCCGTTTGAAAGATCGTCCTGAGGATTTCCGTACGTTTGGACGTATTCGCGTTTAACAGATCATAAAATTCTCCCTGCGCGATCATGGCAATCTGCTTGTACTGATCATAGGTCACTTTTAATAACTCGGGGATCAATCCCGGGTTTTTGGAATTGCCGTCTACCTTGGCGGTACCGTTTTCCATGTCTCCGTCCGGCTTAAAAAACTCCACCTTCATGGCTTCCGTCTTTTCGTGTCCCTTTCTATCGATCCTGGTATACGACGGAAATCTCTTAATCCGGTAAATCTTACCCTGATGAGAAAAAGTAAAATCCACAAAACTCTCTACACCCTTTTCGGCGTTTTCGCAGCGAAGGTACTTCTCATCCTTAT
>CALDIE010000061.1 GCA_937901625.1 uncultured Lachnospiraceae bacterium | reverse complement strand
GATGGCGGAGGGAATCGCTTTCGCGCATGCGCGGGGAGTAAAAGTGTATGTGACGGCCAACATTCTGGCGCACAACGGGGATCTGGAGGGAGCCCGGGAATATTTTGCGGAGCTGAAGAACATGAAGCCGGAGCAGCCGGACGCATTGATCATTTCCGATCCGGGCATGTTCACGATCGCGAAAGAGGTGTGGCCGGAGGCGGAGATTCATATTTCCACCCAGGCGAACAATACAAATTATCAGACCTATCTGTTCTGGTGGAAAATGGGCGCGAAGCGGGTGGTTTCCGCAAGGGAGCTGTCGCTTTCAGAGCTTGCGGAAATCCGGAAACATATTCCGGAGGAGATGGAGATCGAGAGCTTTATCCATGGCGCGATGTGTATTTCCTATTCGGGACGGTGCCTTCTGAGCAACTATTTCACGGGGAGAGACGCCAATCAGGGAGCCTGCACCCATCCGTGCAGATGGAAGTATAGCATTGTCGAAGAAAAAAGACCGGGAGAGTATCTTCCTGTTGAAGAAGATGACAGGGGAACATACATATTTAATTCAAAGGATTTATGTATGATAGAGTATATTCCGGAGATGATTGATGCCGGTATTGATTCGTTTAAAGTGGAAGGACGTATGAAAACCGCTCTTTATGTGGCTGCGGTAACCAGGACATATCGAAAGGCAATTGATGATTATTTTGAATCTGAAGATTTGTACAGAAACAATATGGCTTATTATAAGGAGGAAATTGCGGCCTGTACGTACAGACAGTTTACAACCGGCTTTTATTTTCATAAGCCGGATGAAAACACACAGATATATGATAACAATACCTATGTTAATAATTATGTGTATTTAGGCTGTATAGAGGAAGTTTTAGAAAAAGACGGACTTATTGTTATCCATCAAAAAAATAAGTTCCTTGCAGGAGACATTGCAAGTGTAATGGATTTTGACGGAAACAATCTGGATATAAGGATTGAAGGTATATTTGATGAGAAGATGAATCCTATGGAATCAGCTCCTCATCCTAAACAGCTTTTGTATCTCAAGGTAGATGATATTAAAGGTATAAAAAAGGGTATGATTATAAGAGTAAAGCGCTCCTGAGTTTTAGCAGCGCTTTTTTCTCTATGCGGGAAACGTATGAACGGGATATGGAGAGCTTCCCTGCAACCTCCTTCTGGGTTAACTCCTTATTGCCGTTTAGTCCGTATCGCATGGAAATGATCTGCTGTTCTCTTTTGTCGAGAACCTTATCGAATATTTTCGAGATATAATCAATATTATCGTTGTGAATGATATCAATTAGTATATTTTCATCATCGGTTTTAATGATGTCCATAAGGTTAATCTCATTACCTTCCTTGTCTGTTCCGATTGGTTCATATAATGAGATTTCCCTTGCTTCTTTACGTTCCTGCCTTAGTCGCATGAGAAGCTCGTTTTCTATACATCTTGATGCGTAAGTCGCAAGCCGGCTGCCTTTTTTCTCATCATAGGTATTGACGGCCTTAATCAGCCCTATGGTTCCGATTGATATAAGATCCTCGGTGCTTCTTTCCGAAGTCTGATATTTTTTTACAATATGTGCCACAAGTCTCAGATTGTACTCTACCAGCGTATTTCTGGCTTTGATATCACCCTGTCTTATAAGCTCAAGATAATGTCTTTCCTCTTCGGTGGAGAGGGGATGTTTAAAAGTTTCCAAATTATACGCCTCAATAAAGTCCCTGTTTTTATATGATATGTTTTTTTGACAAAAAAGTGCTTTTCCCAAATCGATTTTGTTTTAAAACTTGATATTATGCCGGGGGTAGAGTAAAATTACTGTATAAAAAATAAAAGAAACCGACGGAATAAACTATGAAAAAAACAATGGAAAGAAAAAAGATTATATGGCTCGTTATAATAATTTTGGTTCAAAGTCTGTTTATTACCTTTATGTTTGATACCCAAAAACAGGGCTATCATTCGGATGAAATATGGAATTATGGCTTTGCCAACAGCTCTGAAGGCAGACATATATATTATATAGATGAGCAAACGACTAAAAACACAGGTGAGTGGGAAGATTCTGATTTGTTTTTGGAATACATAAGTGTTGATGAAAGTGAAATATTTGATTATAAAAGTGTGTATCAAAATGCGGTAGGGGACTTTAATCCTCCGTTACAATATATGCTTTTACATTTTATATGTTCTTTCTTTCCGAATGTTTGGTCAAAATGGTTTTGCTTTTTTATAAATATTATAGCATTTATAATTACCCAGATTTATATTTATAAATCACTTAAGCTGATTTGTACGGATGATAATGCCGCGATAGCCGGAGTAATATTGTACGGCTTTGGAGCGGGTGCCTTGGGCATCGCTTCCTTCTTAAGAATATATGCATTAGGTACGGCTTTTGTGGTTGTTTTCTTTTATTGCTTTACGGATATCGTTTATGGAAAGAAGAAAGAAAAGACGATAGGAAAGTATATAAAGCTGTTTCTTGTCTGCTTTCTTGGTGCATTTACCATTCATCAGTTTTTGGTTGTTGCCTTTGCGATAACCTTAGCTTATGTTGTTTATCTGCTTTATAAAAAAAGATACGGTGCGTTTTTTGCCTGTGGAATGATATGCCTTTTGGCTGTGGTTCTGTCAATTGTTGCTTTTCCTGCAACTATAAGACAAGCGTTTCAAAATAACCACACATATGCACAGGATTCTGATACTCTCAAAACACCGGTTATATATCAATTTTTTTCCTATTTGTCATTCCTTACAAGAGATACAATAGGTATACATAATGAACTGGAGGTTACAGATACCTATATGCTTGTATGCCTGGTTATTGGAGCTTTATTTGCTGTGCTTCTGACGTTTGCATTTTTTTCAAGAAAAAAAGAATGGTTTTCAAAAATGAAAATCAACCTTACGGAATATGTCGGTCGTTTATTGGGGAATATAAAGAATAAAGGTTATTCCTGCATAGTATTGATTTTTTCTGTTTTATTTTTGATGATTATAAGTGCAAACAGGACTTCAATAAGCAAAATGGGAATTTATGCCAAAAGATATGTGTTTTTGATATATCCGCTTTTTTCTATGTTCATAGCTGTTGTAATATTCTCATTCGCGGAAAGCTGTCTCAGAAAAAAACGTTTGGTTAATTATACTGTTGCGTTATTCCTGGCACTGTTTTCTCTATTCTTATCAGATAATGCATTTTTTATGGAGTTTGACAGAAAAGGGTTGAACTTTGATAACATCGAAGAAGATGCTAATTGTATAATTCTGGTTGAAGATCTATGGGTGCTGACAGCCTTTACAAATGAACTCTATGATACGAACAGCTTTTATGCAATTAGAAGACCTGATTATGTTCAGGATAATTATGAGGATTTGAAGGATAGTGACAAGCCGCTGTATCTGTTTATAGATGTATCGAGAGAGTGCAAATCCGATGATGAAGCGGATATTACTCTTGCGAAAGATGTTGGAATGATGGTTGATAAGGATGAAATCCTTGATTATTATAAGGACTTATCAATATCGTCAATGTGTGAACTGGTAGGTGTTGAATATGTACATACCAGGGAAATTGAGATATACAGGCTTAATCCGTGATACTGTTAATTTAATTTGTAAATCTCAAACGTTCTGTTGTAAAGTACATCTATGCCGACAAATTCAAGTTTGGTTGATATAGGAAGATTTTTGTAATATTCAAGTATAATATTTTTTTGATCAAAATTATAAATGCCATAAGGAAAATCTTCAAAATTTATTTCTGCGATTTCTTTGTTTTCGTTATCGGAGTCCGAAATTGCTTCCACATCAAGTATAAGATAAAGAGGCTTGGAGGTATCAAGGTTTTCTGAATAATTATTCTGTCTGTAGTCTTTGTATCTTGTTGCGTAAAAGCTGTTTGTATCATAGAACTCATTTGTAGCACAGGTCATAAGCCAAATCTCATTGAAGACCAAAATACAATTTGCGTCCTTTTCTATATCATCGAAGGTGATACCGACGCTTTGGTGCTTCATAGAAAAATAATCATATGAATATACATATGTCAAGGATACGCATATAAAGGAAATGGCAAGGATAAGTATGTTGTGAAGCTTCTTATTTTTTGTAAAGAACAGTATTACATAGTGTATGCACAATACAATAAGTATGGCAAATAAAGGATATAAGAAGAATATATACCTTCTTGAGTATTTTCCCATTCTGAATATTGAAGTGTTTTTTGCTGAAATATAAATAAAAAATATTATTGATACAAATAAAAGAATAATAAGGTACGGAAGCTTTTTGATATTATAAAACAAAAGCTTGAATTTATTTTTTACTCTTTCTTTTAGATTTTTAAACCATGCTTCGTTTCTTGCTATAAAACTAAACGGAATAAATAAAAACAAAAGAATCATTATAGCCAGTTTTATGTATGAAAGAGTCATGGTCGGCATAACGGAAATGTGAATTCCGGAAACATCCTTGGTTAAATATGACAAATAAATCTTAAACTGAAACAGAGTTGGATATTTTTTTACCTGGGAATTGGTTGAGGTTATTGAGAGATGAGTCATTGATGTCGGAAAAAGCATAATAGAAATCAATACAGATAATGACATAGAAAGACCATACTTGAAAAGCAATTTAATATTCTTGCTAAACAGGTAGTATACAGAATACATAAAAACAATTATAAAAGCAACGGTAAGAAACAGGTGGACGGTCAGGGCGCCAAGCAGACATACAATTGCGGATATTAAGATATATTTGTTCTGCTTTTTGGGTTCTCTGCGTAATTCAAAAACCTTATTTGAATAATAAAGAAACATTATCGTAAAGCATACACCCATAGCATATATACGGAGAAAGGATGTAATATTGATTATACCTATACCCAGACCATATAGAATTATGCCTGAATAAGCCGTAACGGAGCTCTTGGAAACATCTTCTGTTAATTTATAGAGATAAAACTGTCCTATAATAAATGAAATGATATTAATAATAAAACAAAACCATTTTGACCATTCATTCGGAAAAAAAGAACATATAAAATGAAGAAGCATATAATGAAGCGGGGGATTTAAATCCGAAGAAGCGTTTTCGTATATTGGCTTGTAGGAAAATATTTCGCTTTTATCCACACTGATATAGTCAAGTAATATTTTTGAGTCCATCCACTCCAAACAGTTATTGAGATTGAGATCGTCAAGTGTATATATGTGCTTGTATTCCGAGCTGTTGGCAAAAGCATAATTCCATATTTCGTCAGAATGATAGCCTTCTTTGTTGAAAGCAAAAAATAAAGAAATATATATCGCCTGAATAAAAACAATAAGTATCAGTATTTTTTTTGAGGAAATATTATGGATGGATTTTGACATTTCGGGTCCTCCGCTGATATTTGAAAGTGTAGCAAGTAATCTGAAAATATTATAGCTTGGGGAAAATAAAATATCAAGATTTTCTTTTCATTTGAAAAAAGCTGTGATATAATGTTCTTTAGCTAACTATATTATTACGAGAGGGGTCGTGTGATGCGTTTAAGTAGTGGAAGAAAAAAGATACGTATAGGTGACTTACTTGTTGAGGCGGGAGCGATTACAGCGGAAGAACTTGACGAAGCGATTGCCTATCAGAAGGAAAATGGGGGAAAGCTTGGTACGGTTCTCGTTAATCAGGGCTTTATAAGTCAGGATCTTCTTATAACGGTTCTTACTACACAGATGGGTATAGATTTCATAGAACTTAAGGCGTGTAAGCTGGATGATGATATACTCAAGCTTGTTCCGGAGAACCTTGTCAATAAGTACAAAGCCATCCCAATAGGTTATGATGAAAACAATCCAAATATATTAAGAGTTGCTATGGTTGACCCTATGGATCTTAATGCCATAGATGATATAGGAATAGCAACAAATACTCAGGTAGAACCATTGCTTGCCATGGAAGATGATATGAACGAAACCATCGGTAAGTATTTTGGTAATGCACAGGCTATGGAAGCTGCCGAACAGTATCGAAAAGAACGTGAGTCGGATATGCTTTCTGAGGCTGAAGAAGAAGCTTTAAATGAAGATATAGAGAATTCACCTATAGTTCTTCTTGTTAAGCAGATTATAGAAGGCGGCGTAAGACAGAGAGCATCCGATATTCATATCGAACCGCTGGAACACAATGTTCGTGTCAGGTCGCGTGTCGACGGTATGCTGCAGGTAGATGCGGAGTATTCTACCAATATGCTGCAGGCGATGACAGCACGTATCAAGATCATTTCCGGACTGGATATTTCCGAGAAGAGAAAACCGCAGGACGGACGTCTTACCTATGTGGTGGACGGAGTGGAGTTCGATGTCAGAGTATCCATTCTTCCTACGGTATACGGTGAAAAGACCGTTATGAGACTTACCAAGAAACAGGGACTTACGCAGGAGAAGAAGTACCTTGGTCTGTATCCGGATGATGAAGCCAGACTTGACGGTATCATGAATAACCCTCATGGTATTATCCTGGTAACGGGACCTACGGGATCCGGTAAGTCTACGACCTGTTATACGGTATTAAATGAATTGAATCAGATCGATGTAAATATCATTACGGTAGAGGATCCTGTTGAGGCAAATATCGCCGGGATCAATCAGGTACAGGTAAATGTCAAGGCCGGACTGACCTTTGCATCCGCGCTTCGTTCTATCCTGCGTCAGGATCCGGATATCATCATGATTGGTGAGATCCGTGATGAGGAGACGGCGAGAATCGCTGTACAGGCCTCCATCACAGGCCATCTGGTTATCTCAACTTTGCATACCAACTCAACGGCTGCATCCATTACCCGTTTGATCGATATGGGCGTAGAGCCGTACATGATCGGCGATGCGGTCGTTGGTATCATCGCGCAGCGTCTTGTACGACGTCTGTGTCAGAATTGCAGGGTACCTCATATAGCTACGAAGCAGGAAAAGATTCTCTTAGGGTATGAGGGAACGGATGATATTACGATCTATGAGCCGGGTGGATGTGAGATCTGCGGATCCGGCTACAAAGGACGACGTGCCATCTATGAGATCATGCCGATCTCGGCAAAGATCCGTCGTGTACTTCATGAAACGGTTACCGCGGAGCTTATCGAGGAAGCAGCTGTTTCCGAAGGTATGAACACACTGCGTATGGCCGGCGCCCGTAATGTGCTTGAAGGTGTTACTTCGGTCGCCGAGATGATCCGTGTTGCTTATGATATGGATGCTCAGAATGCGGCAAGTTCGTCCTTGCAGGAAGACGGCAACAGCGAGGAGCAGCAGTGATCCTCACAGTATGTTCATCAAGGTGGTATGTTAATTTTACGGAACATAAATTAATATAAAAAAGGTAAAGGTGGAAGCGTATGGCACAATTTGCATACCGGGTATTAACCCC
The DNA here is from genome assembly GCA_937901625.1 of uncultured Lachnospiraceae bacterium. Classification (GTDB taxonomy): domain Bacteria; phylum Bacillota; class Clostridia; order Lachnospirales; family Lachnospiraceae; genus NK4A136. Next base: position 4,935 of record CALDIE010000061.1, on the reverse strand, counting down.
GGCCGGAAAAGAGAAAAAAGGCGTATTGGAAGCAAAATCCCGTGATCAGGCGATGACGATGCTTAAGAATGATAAGAATACCGTCATCAGCTGTAATGAGACTACGGGTGTGAGAAAGGGACTGAACTTAAAAGGCGGTAAGAAGATCACGCCTCGTGACTTCTCCGTATTCTGTCATCAGTTCCACAGTATCAACCAGGCCGGTGTATCGGTGGTGGACTCCTTTGAAATGTTAGGTGATCAGACAGATAATGAATCCCTCACACAGGCGATCAAGGCGGTACACAAAGATATCTCCAAAGGTGAGACCCTGGCGCATGCCATGAAGAAGCAGGGCGGTGTATTTCCGCAGATGCTGATCAACATGGTAGAAGCCGGTGAGGCATCGGGTAGTTTGGATAAGGCTTTTGAACGTATGGCTGTTCAGTTTGAACGTGATGCCGCGGTACAGCAGGCTGTAAAAAAAGCCGTTACATATCCTATCGTATTGATCGTAGTATTGATCGGCGTTATCTTTGCGATGATGATCTTCGTGGTACCTACATTCATGTCAATGTTTGCTGATCTCGGTACGGATATGCCGGCGACAACAATGGTGCTGGTACATGTTTCAGATTTCTTTGTGGCCTGGTGGTGGTTGATACTGATCATAGCAGCGGCTATCTTCTTTGGGTGGAAAGCCTATGCTGCAACGGATTCCGGCAAGGAAGTAACATCCGCGCTTGCGCTCAAACTACCGGTTATCGGTAATGTGAAAACCAAATCAGCCTGCGCAAGACTTGGAAGAACGATGTGTACACTGTTATCTGCCGGTGTGGCTATGACGGATGCGATCGAGATCACCGGTAGAAGTATGGAGAATATGCTCTTTAAGCGCGCAATGAGAGACGCAAAAGAGCAGGTTATGAGAGGTCTTCCCCTGTCTAAGCCGTTAAAGTCCTGCGGGTTGTTTCCTCCGATGATCTGCCATATGGTTGCTATCGGTGAAGAGACCGGTAATATCGAAACGATGTTGGAGAATGTGGCTAATTACTATGAGGAAGATGTACAGCTGGCAACAGAGCAGATGATGACGCTTTTAGAGCCTGCCATCATCGTTGTCATGGCCGTTGTAGTAGGTTATATGGCTATCGCGATTTTCTCCCCTATGTTTGCTCTGTACGATGCGTTATCATAAGATCAGAAAAAGATATAAACGAGACTTTTCAGTAAATAAATGCCTGAAACCATATGGTTTCGGGCATTTTTCATTCATAACATGAATGAGCAAAAAACGGACATGAAAGCGTATGGACGAAAATGGAGCAGAGGTGTATATTTTAATCACAAGATAAAGACGCCTACAGGAACATAGATATAGTGATGAAATATCTTTGAAACTGCAGGCAGGATAAAAAAGAAAAGGAGAATTAAAACATGAAGAACAACAAAGGTTTTTCCCTCGTAGAGCTGATTATCGTTATCGCTATTATGGCAATCCTGGTTGGTGTTATGGCACCCCAGTTGATCAAGTACATTGAGAAGACGAACGTATCTTCCGATACCCAGTTGGCTTCAACTGTACAGACAGCTATCACAACGGCTGTTATGGATCCCGAAGTAGTTAAGGCAACGGATACTACTGCTACTATGACATCTTTGTCTGGCGGTACTACGGCTGACGCTGTTGCTGGTGCTTCTAATACTCTTGGTTATGCTGTTTCTGAAATTCTTGGAACAACTACACCTTCCGCTGGTCTTAAGTCCAATGGTCATGGTCCGATCTCTGTTATTGTTAGCAGCAATAAGGTAACTGTATGGCTTCCTGGTACAGATTCTACCGGTTCCAAGCATTCCGACACTAATACCATCGCTGTTTACTAAGAGTTAGCGATAGGATAGAATCCTAAATAATATGAAAGGGGCGGATGACTCATCACCATCCGCTTTTTTATTGCTTTCTATAAAACGGTAAAAGTGTAGTTTTCATGGTCATGTTACAGGGGAGGTCTTCACTGTCCGGATCATCCGCATGACGATTCCCTTCAATAACACCACTGATTACTTCGGCATTATAGTGCTTACTTGTTTACAACGGATAGGAGTCCTTTATAGTTCATATCCTTCCCCGCAGTGGGGGAAGGCCAGGTGTTTTGATATTTTCTTTTTCTGCAGTGTTCTGTGACATTAGCGTTATACAGAACGATCCGGCGACACTCACCGGGGCTGTTTAAAGCTACCATGCTACGACATGCAACGATCAAAAAAACGACGGTAATTAATCAGTTAAGATTATTTGCCGTCGCTTTTTTATGCTCCAGATGAAATTATTTATGTTTATTTGTGAGATGAATCTCTTTTCAATACTATAATGAGAATGTTTATCATAGTTATCAATGCTGCCAGTAAGGTGATCTTGGCTCCTACATTGCTTCCTTCGGCAATGTATTTAAACTCTACGGTATGTTCACCGGGATCCAGATCGACCGACAGAAACGCGTAGTTAAGAGTTTGTCCTTTTCTGAAGGGGATACCATCTACATATACAGACCAGTTCCAGTCAAACGGGATAGTAGTAAATAATACCGGTCGCTCCTTAGTGGCAGTCACAACACCAACGATATCATCATCTGAATAACTTATGATTGTAAATGGATGTTTGTTTAGATCGTTGTAGGCTTCGGATAGTTCCTCGTTGCTGTATCGAGCAAAGAACATTTTATTCAATAAGTAATCTCTGTATCCGCCACCATTAAACAGAAGACCAATACTGTCGTAATCGGCATCAATATAATCCGAATCCAGTGAGTTTACGCCTATTTCATTTATGCCTTCTACAATACCACTAAAGGAAACATAGTTGTTTTGCTCGACTCCCACCTGTTTACAGAGGACAATTGGTGTACTTGAACTTGTTTCGATTTGGAACGGATGGAAGTCGGCCATAAAGGTCTTATTATCTTCGGCAGGAATTGAAAAATAGATTTGACCATTAGATACACAATCCGATTTATGGTTGAAGCTAAACCAATTAGGTGTTTGTTCGAATTCAACATTATCCGCGTTGATTACCAGATCGTTTAGGCTGACACTCTCATAAAAATGATATTCCGCGCCTCCCGTCATAGCTTTGATCAATGCCTCCTGGTTTTCGAAGGAATTATCTCCGGGGGTATAGGTAGCGATATCCGTGCTGACCATATACCCTAACGGCAGAGCATAGGGTGTTTCGGTAACTGTTCCGGAGTAGTAGTTTTCGCCGGTTATTGGAAGTGATTCGTCAGGAACGTCACTGTAAGAATATAGATCCACTGTATAGCGGCTGCCAAAAAGCATCCTGGTAACATCCGTATAACCGGTACTTTCGATGAGTCGGTTGGAAGTGGAACATCCAAGCTCTCGCAAGGCTGATCGAAGCGGGTAATTGTCTGAAGATGAAAATGTAATAAAGCCATTGTAGCCAAACATAGCAGGAGCGTTCATACACCGCTCATTGTTAACCGTTATACGATAAAAAGGATCGGTTGCTGTATTCTTTATGGAATCGATAGCCTCCTTTTCTCCGTAGTACCATTGATTAAAACTGCTTTTATCAGGGTTTAGTTCGGTATGTGAGAAGATAATATTCGTATTGCACATTAACTCCACGCAGAGGAGTAAAGGAGCTAATAGCGTATACACGCAACGACGATCCTTATAGATACCATAGAAGATTAACAACCACAGAATGATAAAGAATGCATTGGTCAGCATCCCGGACTGAGAATTGTAATAGCAATCGGTATAGCCTCCCAGGGTGACTGTTTGAAGCGCTATCATAACAGTATAAAACAGGCAAAGTCCCAAGCCATAGAGAACTACCCTTTTTAAAGGTATTTCACGGATATGGGCAAAAGCCCTGCAGGCAATGGCAACTAAGAGGAAGGAAATGCAGAAGGAAAAACGGTATGCATACCAATTGGGGTAATCAAAGGCATGCATGAGCATATATAATGGAAGATTGATCATACATAAGAAATAGAAGAAGAGCAGACCGCCGACATACAGTTTTTCGCGTTTCGTGATCGAGGGGATTGTAAAATAGAAGGGGAAGACTATCATGGTTAACAAGCCGTTGTATAAAAAGGGCGTAACATTGTCGAGATTTGTCATCTCTCCCATAAACATACTGTTAAAGATATCCAGCACAGATATCGTAAGAGCACCAAAGGAAGCATTATCAGCCGCCATATTGGAGATAAGGAAACAGGCTGTTGGAATCAGTACGATGGCACAGAGGGCAGCGGATAGAACAACCGCGTAGAAAAACTTTAGCGCGGTAAGCAGGATGGATTTGACCGTATTCTTATGAATGCCGTGATGATAATACAGGGTATACAATACAAATACGATGGCAGTAAAGATACCCGCCATGTAGGCCATGTAGAAGTTTGTGATAAAGAGGTAGGCATAGGCAAAAACCAACGCAAAGTAACGCCCCGTTTCTACCAGGCGGAAGATCAAAACGATCAGAACGGGAAGGATATAGATCACATCCAACCACATGATGTTAAAGTACATGATAACTGTATAAGTTCCGAGCGCGTAGCAAACGGAAAACAGGATGGAGAGGATATTCTCCTGTTTTAATACACGTTTTATAAAGATCTGAAAGGTACATGCCGCAAGTGCCAGTTTCGCGCATACCAGGATCCAGGTAAGTGTTTCCAGAGGAAGGAAATCGATTAGAAACAGTAAATTAAACGGATTCAATGTATAATAAGCATAGGTAAGAGGCGTGCCGGAACCCAAATAGATTGAGAAAGAATACCAAAAGCTCCCCTCCCCCTTCATGACACGTAAAAACATCTCAATAAAGGGAAGATACTGCGCGAAGAGATCGCCTCGAAAGATTGAGAGGCTGTTCTTTCCGAAAATATTGGCGGCGTGCATGGATAAGAGAAGGGCAACAACCGT
>CALDIE010000060.1 GCA_937901625.1 uncultured Lachnospiraceae bacterium | reverse complement strand
GGGCTACGGCGAGGCTTTCTGATGCAGCAGATGAGCATCTGAACAAGTCAATTGTAAAGATTTATTTACGAACAGATCCTAGGAACAAGGAGAATGACAGGAATGCTCGAAATCGAAAAGGATACAGATACAAAAGAATCCCCGAGCGCAGCGGCTGCGCCGGGAACAAGCGACTACGCCAAGGGAATCGCCTGCATCATAGCGGCAGCGTTCGGCTTTTCTTTGATGACATTTTTTGTGCGCCTTTCGGGGGATCTCCCCACGATGCAAAAGGCATTCTTTAGAAACGCCGTAGCAGCGGTCTTTACCTTTTTTATGCTGCTTCGAAGCGAGGAGAAATTCCATATCAAAAAAGGATGTTTTGTCGATATCTTATTTCGCTGTCTCTTTGGAACGAGCGGTCTGATCTGCAATTTCTACGCCATCGACCGTTTAAATATCGCGGACGCAAATATGTTAAATAAGTTATCTCCCTTCTTTGCCATCCTTTTGTCGATCCCGATCGTTAAGGAAAAGCCGGGGAAGGTGGATATACTGGCTACGGTCATCGCCTTTATCGGAGCACTCTTTATCATCCGTCCAAGCGGTGCACTCCTAAGCGGAGGTCTTAGCGCGGACGGAACGTTTATCCCTGCCCTGCTGGGACTCTACGGCGGCTTCGGTGCCGGTACTGCGTATGTATTTGTCAGGAAACTCGGCAAGAAGGGGGAGCGGACGCCGATCATCGTGATGTGCTTTTCCGCCTTTTCCTGTCTGGTGACCGCACCCTTTTTGATCTTTGATTACCATCCCATGACAGGGAGCCAGTGGTTGTGCCTGATCCTTGCAGGCGTAGGTGCTTCCATCGGGCAGTTCAGCATTACAACGGCGTATAAATTCGCGCCGGCCAAGGACATCTCCGTCTTTGACTACACCCAGGTGATCTTTGCGGCGATTCTTGGAATGATCTTTTTGCACGAGACACCGGGGGTTTTGAGCGTGATCGGTTATGTGATCATCATCGGCGTGGCGCTGGTCAGATGGCACTTTAACAAGACATCCGAAAAAACCATCAAATCAAAGGTATAACATTCGGATAAAAAGTCAGATAGCAGACAGGGGAAGCTTATGTTATAATCTACTTGTCAGTACCCAAAAGCGGGAAGCTTTTGGAAGAATCATTGTACCCGGAACCCGGCACTGTTACGGGTCCGGAGAACAGATACATGGAGGGTTATGCCAATGATACAATTGATCGTGGGGAATGCAGGAAAAGGAAAGACCGGTGCGATGTTGGAGAAGGTTAACAGGGAGATCAAAGAAGCAAAAGGTGATATCGTTTATATCGACAAGAATTCCAAGCATATGTACGAGCTGAACAATAAGATCCGCCTGGTGGATATGTCCGAATACGGATTCGCGGCATCAGATGAGTTCTATGGTTTTATCTGCGGCATCCTGTCACAGAACCATGATATTGAACAGCTCTATTTTGATGGTTTCAAAAAGATCTGTAATGTAGACAATGATAATCTCGAGGCAGTATTGAACAAGTTTGCCGCATTGTCTGAGAAGAAGGGGATCATCTTTACGATCAGCCTTACGATGGACAAGAGCGAAGTGCCTGATTCATACAAGGAGAATATCATTGTAGCGCTGTAAGACTGTTACCCTATTCCTGCGGGATCTCAGCCTTATCGGGAGGTCTTAGCCTTATCGGGAGGTCTTATCCTTATCGGAGGTATCGGTCTTGCCGGAGATCCCGGTCTTATCAGTAGTCGCCGGATGTTTGAGAATGGCTTTGGCAGCCGGTTTCTCTATAAGATAGGTTCCGGCGACGGCAGCAACAAAGGCTAAGACAATACAGAGAGCCATATACTTACGGCTCCAGACCATATCACCCAGCATATTAGGCGGTGTGTCACCCCCATAGTAGGGGATGCGCGCCGCTTTTAGTTTGAAGGCGATCTCCTGATGGTAGATATAAAGATTAAAGGATATGGCCGACAAAAACCGCATCAGTCTGTTGCTCCAGAGCTTCTGATACAGAGGAAGCGCAAGGGAAGTGCTTAAGATGAAGGAGAGGAAGACAACGGATAAAATAAAGCGCCGGTCGATCTGCCATTTCATAGGATCGCCATAGTGGCTAAGGTCTGCGCAAAGGATCTTATAGAGGAATATGCACCCTACGGATAGAAGAGTGCAGAATCCCTCCAACGCCTTGTGGCGCTTTATGCCGGACGCGATCGAGACATACGCCCATGCACCCAGCATGCCGTTGGCATATACCGTAAAGAAGGTAAGGGTGTGATTGACGTACATTCCCTGTATGAGAGAGGTAAAGTTTTTGCTGATCAAAATGGAGAAAAAAAGCCCTATGCCCAACATGGAGAAGTAGGTTATGAACGGTTTCCCGCAAAAAGCCTTTGCAAGGAAGGGGAAGATCAGATAAAACTGTACCTCCACAGCCAGTGTCCATAATACACCGAACATATGGGTTCCCAGGCTGGAATCATAAAAATAGTTGTGAACGAAAAAGAGATGGGGGATCAGATCCTTTAAGAGCATGGAGCGTGTGGCGATCGTTCCGGAAAGGATACCGGCCGTTGCCGCGATAAAGAGCGAAAAGTAATAGGACGGAACGATCCGGGCAACCCGTTTTTTATAAAAGGTCCTAACCTCGGGCATCGGAGTGCCGAGCACCATAGACCTCGCATAGGGAAGAAACAGGCAATAAGAGGAGAGTAAGAGCATCATATCCACAAAAAGATAGCCGTAGCGGGGAAGCCAGTCGAGGGAGTACGAGCCGATATGGGGCATGATCCAGGACTGTTGCCATAAATGAAACCATACGATAATGAGGATAGATACGGCACGGATCCCGTCCAATACTCCGATATGGGTGGTGTCATAATATTCCTGTGTCTGCTCTTCTGTCTTCATCATAGATTCACTCCGTATTTGTTATTCTTCTCATGCAACAGAGTAGCATTTCTTACCCGTCGATTTCAAGTAGAATATAAAGGGTTGTTTTGGCAGTGTAACCGTGCGCGGAAATAGAAGAAATGGTATAATGTGACAGGAGGTTCCAAAAGTACAATATCCGAAGCAGGGTTGCCTTATCGAAGATGTAGATTTTGGACCCGGCGAAAACAGGTTCGGAATTGCGGGAGTTTTGGAACGGGACAGAGCAATAAAAACAGATCCGGAAAGTGCGGGAGCAGGGACTTTGGAAGAAAAAGAACAGGCAGTACTGGTTGCGTTATATATAGATGGTGATGAGGCGGCAGCACCCTGGTCAAAACAGCCGGGAGCCGGACGACCGGGCGAGGGAATGTCCGGAAGGGAAGATGAGGAGAAGGAGCAGGATATCTCCTTACAGGAGTTATGGGACCTGGCTGAGGCCTGTGATATTGCCGTGGCCGGCAAGCTCGAGCAGCGTCTGCCGCATCCGGATAAGGCAAGTTATATAGGACCGGGAAAAGTGGATGTGCTTGGTTATATCATGGTGACAAGTAAAGCGAAGATCGCGATCTTTGATCATACGCTTACGCCGACACAGCACAAAAACCTTACGAGGAGACTTTCCCGTTATGTATCCGACTGCAGAGTCCTCGACCGCACGGCGCTGATACTGGAGATCTTTGAAAAGAGGGCAGGCAGCAGGGAAGCCGGACTTCAGGTGGAGATCGCCAGGCTCCAGTATATGCTGCCAAGACTCGTCGGAATGCATGATGAACTTTCCAGGCAGGGTGGCGGAAGCGGTGCCATGTCCAACAAAGGTGCCGGTGAGACACAGTTAGAGCTCGATCGCCGTACGCTCGAACACCGCCTGACGGAGTTAAAGAAGGAACTGGCCAAGGTTACGAGTGACCGAAAGACGCAGCGAAAGAGAAGAAGTGACCGTGGAGAGATCAGGGTGGCGTTAGTAGGATATACAAATGCCGGAAAGTCCACACTGATGAACGCCATGGTAAAGCGTTATACCCGCGCGGAAAAGCAAGAGGAAAAACTGGTCCTCCAGAAGGATATGCTCTTTGCGACGCTCGATACCACGGTGCGTCGTATCCGCCCGGATGGGTATCTTCCGTTCCTGTTATCGGATACGGTCGGATTTATCTCCGGACTGCCCCATCAGTTGGTGGAGGCTTTCCGGTCGACGCTCGAAGAGGCAGCTGAGTCGGATCTTTTATTACACGTGGTGGATTTTTCGGATTTTAACCGTACCAGACAGATCGAAGTAACGGAGCGGACGTTAAAGGAACTGGGCTGTACGGATATTCCGGTGATCTATATTTACAACAAGGCGGATCTTTGTACGGATCCCGCAGCACTTCCCATCGTGAGGGGAGACCGGATCTTTATGAGCGCGGAAAACGGGATCGGGCTCGAAGAGCTCTTACGCCTGATGGAGAAAAAACTTGCGGGACGTTTTGTGGAAAAAGAATTCCTTCTTCCTTACAGCCGGGGGGATCTGGTCAGTTTTTTAAACGAAAGAGGAGCGGTGCTTAAGACCGAATATCTGGAGGAGGGTGTTCGGATCCTGGCAAAGATAAAAACAGAAGACTACGGGAGGTTACGGTATGAAGTATGACGTTGTGATCATTGGAGACGGAAGCGGGATCACCCATTCCCTCTCACACGCATCGGCCAGCGGCGTCCGTGTGGCGCGCTACATAGCCAAGACACTGGGGTAAAGATATGATCTGTACACCAGTATCCCGTTTGGGAAAAGGAAAACAGAATAACACGTTGAAACGATGGCCCGGGAGGAAGCTCCCGACAGTCGTTTTTGTTCTGCTTATTGCGTTGACCGTCTTCCTTTCCGGCTGTGAGAAACAAACGACCGAAACGGGGAGCGGAGAGGCGAAACAGACGGCTGTGACCGCAGACGGACTTGAAATCGGAACCACGGGAGACTTTGCGGGAGGGGGATCGGAGAGCTCCGGGGGAGGAATCACAGCAGGGTCGGCGGACGGCTCTGTGGCGGGAACCGCATTCGGAACCCCGGCGGGAAGTACAACAGGATTGGCGGACGGGCTGTCGGGCGGAATCGTGCCGGGAACCACGACAGGGGATTTAGAAGAGATCGCAAGTGGGCTCCCGGATGGCACCACGGCGGGAACCACAGACGAAACCGCAGGCAGCTTGTCGGCGGGAACCACAGTTGGAACAGAGGTAGACTCCACGGCGGGGACTACAGACGAAACCGCAGGCAACCCGGTGGCGGGAACCACAGTAGGAACGGAGAGAGACGCCACGGCGGGAACTACAGTTGGAACAGAGGTAGACTCCACGGCGGAAACCGCAGGCAACCCCGCGACAGAACTTACGACCGGCAGCGCGGATAAGATCGATACCGTAGAGGAACTGGTAGCCGCGATGAGTCTGCATGAGAAGGTCTGCCAGATGTTTTTTGTCTGTCCGGAGATGTTAAACGCCGGTGAGACGGTGCTTACCTTAAATACCCGGGTAAGAGATAATCTTGCCACCCTTCCGGTGGGCGGTATCATCCTCTTTAAGAAGAATATGACAGGCGGCGCTTCGCGGGCGGGAAATCTGATTTCGGATCTCCAAGCGTCCCAGGCACAGTATTCCTACGCGGGATGTGTAAGGATCGGTCTCTTTATGGGAGTTGACGAGGAAGGCGGCCGGATCTCGAGAGTGGCTTCCAACCTTGGAACAACATCCTATCTTCCGATGTATGAATACCGAAACTTTGGAACGGATACGGCAAGAAGCAACGCCTGGGGGATCGGTCGTGACATCGCGGGCTTTGGGTTTAACCTGGATTTTGCGCCGGTGGCGGATACCTGGAGCAATCCGGAGAATACGGTGATCGGAGATCGCGCGTACAGTGACGATTACGCGCAGACCGCGCTTCTGGTGGCGGCGGCCGTGGAAGGCTTTCATCGCTCGGGCGTACTGTGTGTGGCAAAACATTTTCCGGGACACGGGGATACCGTGGAGGACAGCCACGAAGGAAGCGCTGTTTCTTACAGAAGTATGGAAGAGCTGCGTTCCGGTGAATTCCTTGCTTTTCAAAGCGCTATCGCAAAAGGCGTGGATATGGTGATGGTGGGACATATCACGGTGCCGGCGGTGGACAGCCTCCCGGCAAGCCTTTCGCGTACATGGATCACACAGATCCTGCGCGGGGAGCTGGGCTATAACGGAGTGGTCATTACAGATTCCATGTCCATGGGAGCGCTCGGTGGATATACCTCCGGGGAGGCAGCTGTCGCGGCCGTTTTGGCAGGTAATGACATCATCTTAACGCAAACGGACTTTCCGGAGATGGTCATAGCGGTGGAAAACGCTGTCCTTGGCGGACAGATCCCGGTAAGCAGGATCGATGAAGCGGTTACGAGGATCTTATGCTTAAAGGAACAAAGGGGTTTGCTTATCTGGGAATAAGAACGGAGACGGAACGCATGCGTATAAACGGATACGACAACCTTATATTTTTTGATACGGAAACGACAGGCTTTGATCCCGTAAGAAACCGTCTGATCGAGATTGGGGCGGTCTCCGTATCGGAAGAGGGTGAAGAGACGATAGGCAAACTGATCCGTTTACCGGAAGGGGAGAGGCTGCCCGCAAAGATCACCGGGATCACAAAGATCACGGAAGAAATGTTAACGGATGAAGGCGTCGGGGAAAGAGAAGCCTTAGCTTCGTTTTTTGCTTTGTTTGAGAGAGGAAAGAAAAATCTTCTGATCGCGCATAACGCGGCTTTTGATTACGGCTTTGTAAGGATCGCCGCGGAAAAATACAGGCGGGGTAACGCCGACTGGGTCAGGTGCCTTAAGGAAGCGGACTATCTGGATACGCTGACAGTCTATCGGGACAGAAGAGAAAAAAAGCACGGTCTGGCGGATGCGATTAAGGACTTTTCCGTCGAGGATAAAGCCGGACAGTTCCACCGGGCAGGGGACGACGCGATGGCATTAAAAGAGGTCACCACCGCCCTGCAAAAGGAGCGGGATGACCTTGAAAGTTATATCAATATTTTTGGTTATAAACCGGAGTACGGCGGTCCGAAGCGTTTTCCGGAACATGTAAGGGTGTATCCGCAAAGCAGCGATACCGGTATGAAGCCGCTTGATAAAACCTTACCGGCGCTGGTAAAACAGGCAAAAGATATTCTGTCTTAACGGACAGATCGTAAACCCGGTGTTATACCAGCTCTTTATTTTTGATATATACGGCCAACATCTGTTCGCGGATGTCATCGCTTAAGCTCTTTCTGGCTTCACGGTCTAAGGAAGCCACATCGACGGGCGGCAGGTATTCGACCACGATGTGCCGGCTTTTGATCCGGGGAAGGTGATCTTCAAAGATAGAGGAGGTATTGTTTAATACGACGGGAACGATCTTGCAATCGGACTTCTCGGCGATCTTAAAACTTCCCTTGTGGAATTCGAGCAAAGACTCTTCGGTCTTGTTTCTGGTTCCCTCCGGGAAGATGGCCATGGAGATGCCGTTTTTGATCTTCTCAGAGGAGTCGTTGATCATCTTCATACCTTTTCTCATATCGCTCCGGTCTAAGAACTCGCAGTTTAAGAGCATCATCCACCAGGAGAAGATGATGTACTTGCGCATCTCGAGCTTAGCCACATAGCCGGTGGGACGGGGAACTCTCGGGTAGGTTATGATGATATCAAAGACACTTCGGTGATTTAACACATAGAGGACAGGTTCATCCTTCGGGACATTTTCCTCTCCGATGACTGTGGATTTGATGCCGCTGATCGCAAGAACGAGCCGGAATCCCCAGTTGACGATGGCCAGGGAGACTACATCTCTGGCGTGACGGTTGAAAAGTCCGATCAAGAGCATGATCGGCTGCATAATGAGGGAAGCGATCAGGAACAAAGCGATCGTTATTACAGCAATGATAAACCGGAACATATATCATTCCTCCTTTACGGTGATGAGCGGGCTATTAACCCGTAGATTTCAGTATAACAGATTCGAATGGATTTTTCATCCCTCCTGAGGAAGTCATTGCTTTGCCTTGCGAATCCGACGCAGCAAACGGGCAGAAGTATACATTCTTTTGTCATTTGCTA
>CALDIE010000059.1 GCA_937901625.1 uncultured Lachnospiraceae bacterium | reverse complement strand
CCCATCAGGCGCAAGATCCTGTCTTCGCTATGCTGGATCGGAAGATCCAGGTAATGACAGATCTTAGGTTCCGTAGCCATCACGTCGATCAATTCATCCGTGATCTCCTCCGGATAACAATAGAGGATCCTGATCCAGACAAGACCGTCGATGGCAGCCAGTTTCTTAAGCAACTCCGGAAGTGTCTTCCTGCCGTACAGGTCTATACCGTATAATGTTGTCTCCTGTGCCACGAGAATGATCTCTCGCGCGCCGTTTTCAACCAGATGTTTTGCATCCTCCACAAGCACTTCCATGGGAACGGAACGATACCTTCCACGGATCTTTGGAATGATGCAGTAGGTGCAGTTCTTATTGCAGCCTTCCGCGATCTTTAAATACGCATAATGGCCACCGGTGGTAACCACCCGTGGCTTTCCGTAGATCAAATGTGACAGGTCTTCCATCGCGTCCTGCCTGCTGCCGCCGAATGCGGAATCGAGCACTTCCACGATACGATCAAACGACGCCGTTCCGATCACAGCATCCACTTCGGGGATCTCCTCATGGATTTCCTTTTTATAGCGCTGTGCCAGACAACCGGCAGCGATTAAGATCTTTATGTTTCCGTTTTTCTTCCGTTCTCCGTATTCGATCAGGGTGTTGATGCTTTCTTCCTTTGCATCCATGATGAAACAGCAGGTATTGACAACGACAGCGTCAGCCTCGTCTTCTTCATTTGTGATCTCGTATCCGGCCTCCTGCAGCATGCCAAGCATCATCTCGGAGTCGACCAGGTTTTTATCACACCCCAGGGATACAAACATCACATTCTTCGATCGCATAGGATTCTTCATCAGATCTTATTCTTCCTCACCCAAAATGTGGATCTTTCCTTCGCCTAACTCTTCCACCGCAATAGAAAGGGGCTTCTTCCCTTCCGAGTCATCGATCAGAGCATAGCCCTCTTTTGCGATCAGCTGTCTTGCCCTCTTTGCCGTAGCCATAACGATCGAGTAACGGCTGTTGATCACGGGAGCCTCTCCCTGCTCAACATCGGCATTAACCACTGCCATCAAATCTGTGTAAGACGGATGTAACATTTTTCTTCCTCCTTAATATCTATCGGCATCTTTCCTGATAAAGACACCCAATACCGACTATTTTCCCTGTAACCCTTTTCTTACGCGCTCAATCAGTTCCTTCTGTTTGGACGGAGCGGAATGCGCCGCTTCTATGATCGCATGGGTCTGCTCTACGCACTGATCCACGACATCATTCAATACAATGTGATCATACGACTCGATAAAGCCCGCCTCCTCGGCCGCTCTCTTCATCCTCTTTTCGATCACCTCGGCCGTCTCGGTACCTCTCCCCTCAAGGCGGCTCCTTAACTCCTCTGCGGAAGGCGGCATCACGAAGATCAATACCGCATCCGGATAGATCTTTTTGATCTGTAAGGCTCCCTGGATCTCGATTTCGAGGATCACGTCCTTTCCGGCCTTTAACTGCTCTTCCACATACGCCTTGGGCGTTCCGTAATAATTATCTACATAACGGGCATATTCGATCAGACCGTCCGCCGCGATCGTCGCCTCAAACTCCTCCTTGCTTACGAAGAAATAAGAAACGCCGTTTACCTCGCCGGGTCTGGGCTGTCTGGTCGTCATGGACACCGACAGCGCGTATTGCTCATATCGATCCAACAGGCCTTTAACCACCGTTCCCTTACCGGTGCCGGCAAAGCCCGAGATCACTACCAGTACGCCTTCTCTGGACATATTGTCACTCCTCTTTCTCTTCCGTATCGTCTATCCCCTGCTTCATACGGCTCGCCAGTGTTTCCGGAACGAGCGCCGAAAGGATGATCTCATGATTTTCCATCACGATGACAGATTTGGTCTTTCTTCCCTGTGTGGCATCGATCAGATTCTCCGTTTCCTTTGCCCTCGCCACCAGACGCTTTATAGGGGCTGCCTCCGGGTGAACGATCGCCACAACTTTTTCCAGATTGACTATATTTCCGTATCCGATATGAATAAAACCATTCATTGTCCATTCCTATTCAATGTTCTGGATCTGCTCTCTGACCTTCTCGATCTCCGTCTTTAACGTGATCGCGTGGTTGGAAATTTCCAGGTCATTCGACTTCGAGAGTGTTGTATTAGCCTCCCGGTTCATCTCCTGAGCGATAAAATCCAGTTTCCTGCCGACGCTTCCTCCATCGATCAACGCCTGCTTCATCGTCTCGATGTGGCTTCTTAACCGGACCAGCTCCTCATCAACGCATACCTTATCGGCAAAGATCGTCGTTTCCTGTAACAGGCGCCCCTCGTCGATCTGCTTGTCGGCGAGCATCTCGCGGACTTTCTGCATCAGGCGTTCCCTGTACTCCTCGACGATCTGCGGAGATCTCTCCGTGATAAAATCAACCTCGGTTAACATACCGTTTAATTTATCGATCAGATCCACGCGAAGGTTCTCACCCTCCGCAACTCTGGACTCCACAAATTTCCGCGCAGCGCCTTCCACAGCTTTCTTAAGCAGTTTCCAGATAGCCTCCTCATCGGAATCTCCCTCTTCCATCGTAAACACTTCGGGATACCTTGAGAGAGTGGATACGCGGATATCGTCCTCCAGACCAAACTCCTGCGCCATCGCGCGGAGATACTTTAAGTACTCCGCCGCTACATCATGATTGTACTTGATCGTGACATTCTCTTCCGTGAAATCTTCATAGGTAATGTAAACATCTACCTTTCCACGCTGAATGTACTCTTTTAAGAGATTTCGGATCGCAGATTCAAAAAAATTGAGTTTTTTGGGCATCTTGATACTCTCATCGAGATATCTGTGATTGACTGCCTTGATCTCCACACTGATCTTCCGATTGTCTTCCTCAACCTCATACCGTCCAAAACCGGTCATACTTTTGATCATGTTCCATAACCCCTTTATTCTGTAGTCATGCCACTTCCGTCGCATACGAAGCTTATTATAGCGCATTCGCTCTCTGTTTTCAACTTATAAGCGCACATGTAAGGCCTTCAGAGATTCATTCCTGCTTATTCAGAAAAACAGCAAGGGAAGGTAAAAATTACCATACTTTAAAACAAAGATAAAAGTCTCGCAACCACACTATTTATCGGCGCTGCGAGACTTTTTGTCGTTTTCAACTGTCAAAGACGGGATCATATACCACTATACAGGTTGCATACGAGCCGTCATCCCGGAGAAAGATTGCGTGTCCGGCACAGTATTTAATGATCATTCTCATCCAGGATCACGCCGCCCCACTCAACGATGCTGTATCCGTCGCGTTCCATCGCTGCCGGTTCCGGCTCTCTGTAGTCCTGTCCGTCATAGGCTTCAAAAGCAAACCACAGGCGGAAGATGTGTTCCGGTACGGGCGTGATCTCCACCGGCATCGCCATATCGATCGTATCCGTAAGCTGCGGGTACATCATATAATCAACACCTTCCGGAAGTTTTGCTACCCAGAAATCGATAAAGTCCGCAATCTCTGTCTCGTTAAACCCATAGGCCGTAAGGATCATCTCATACTCCAGTGCTCTTTCATCTGCCTCCACCAAAAAGCCTTCCTCTCTCTGGAAGTAGTGCGGCTGCGTCTCGGATTCATAGAAAAGATATCCCAGTTCACTGCCGTCCTGCAGGTAAAGTCTTCCGTCACCTTCTGCCGTTACGCTCCATTCACCGGTATAATCCGGGATCACATTGGTTAACATCGCCGGATCAACAAATCTCAATGTCACATCCACAGTCTTATCCGAATAGATGTATATATTCGGCTTATAAGCGCCGGTACCGAATACCTGACGAACCAGGAAATTCAGCTTGTCATAGATATACTCGGAAACATCCATAATACCTTCTCCGATACTCTCACCCACTTCCTTTCCTTTTTCGACAGCCTTACCGGCCTTATCCGCGAGATAATCATACCCTTTAGACAGCGAATCCCCGATATCTTTTGCAATAGATTTTGTTCCGTTCCATGCGGCCGAACCGAAATCTTTAATGCTTTTCCATGCTTCGCTGAACTTAGTATCAGCCCAATTTCCGAATTTGTCCAATAATCTGCTTCCCGTTTTTGAATGGAGACCGGCCGCAATCAATCCCACACCCAGTGCGATCCACCCCGGAGGTCCGGAGGCAACTGCGCCGCATGCTGCCAGAAGTCCCCATCCGGCTATTGCGGTAGCGCCTCCCACCGCAATGTTTTCGATCACTCTTCCCGTATTACTTTCCGTATTCATATTCTGCGTACAAATGTCTTTTGCACCCGTATAAAACGCGAAAGCGTTTAATAAACCGCTCGCGATTTTTGCCCCGGCGGCAATATCTTTCAATAGCCTCGATCGTCTTCGGAGTATCTCCCTCCTCAAGAGCGCCCAATCCGTAAAAATACCAGACCTGCGGATTGTCCGTTCCGGATCTCACCATCTGCTCCGCGGCGGCATAGGTATCTCCCGATTCCTCTCCCCGCATCAGACAGTACAGACGCAGAGAATCATAGGATTCTTCCATCTCTTCATCCACATCCATCCGGTCGATCAGGGCTATGATCTCCTCAAATCCCTGTAAGGGGATCAGGATCCGGATGGCCAGCTGCTGCCTTGCCAAAATCTCATCATCGCCGATCCCCCTTGTCTTTTCCGAAATCGTTAAGAAACGGTCCACGCACTCGATCGCTTCATCGTATAAGCCTTCTCTTCCGTCTCCGGCACCGCTTGCCACAATATCCGCTGCCATGTACTGGATCGTTGCGTCATCCGGATATTCCTGCGCGATATTCAATGCGTCTGACATCATCCCGTATTCCACGGCACCGTTTCTTCCCATGCTGTCAAAAAGAGTGATCATCTCGTAATACGCATCCAGTACGGCGAAGGATTCTTCCAGTTTCTTGGCCAGACGTTCGGCTTCCTTCCCCTGCTTTACCAGTTCCGTAAGATTCGACACATAGTGGCCTCTCCCCAGATACGTATTTAACATCTCTCTCTGATAATCTTCCCGAACATCCGATATCTCTCTGTCTTTGAGTCCGGCATAAGCTTCAAAGAGGACTTCCCGCACCGCATCGTCCCCGACGCCTTCGGCGATCGCGTAGTTCTCCAGCTTTTCCAATCCGTCCTCCGATAAAGACAGATAGATCTTCCAGATCATCGGATCGTCTTTTCTTCTTTGCAATATCCGTTCTATTTCCCTTGTATCCCCGCTTGCATAATACTTCCACGCATCGATCCTGTCCCTGATCTCACCAAGCGAAATGACGGATGTGGCAATATTCCCTTTGATCATATCCGCGGATGTCAGGTATACCATATTCTGAATATCCTGAACGATAGCCTCCGATGTATCCGTTTTTTTCTCGTGACCGCCTGCAACAACAATAATGCAGGCTGCCACCAAAAGTACGGCTGAAAGGATCAGCGCCGGGAGAGTGCTCGAGCTTCGGACTTTTTCCGCTCTCTTCGCATTTCCCTTCTTTTCTCTTTTCTTCTCTTTCTTCCTCCGGATCTTTACATCCCATTTATTTACGGCCCTTTGCATGGAGGTTAACAGGATCCCCGTGATCACGGCCGCACAGACTGTCTCCGAAAGTTTCCATCCCATCAGAGCAAAATACGTCGCCCGCGATCCGAAACCACCGAGCGCATAATAATCGACCAGTGTACGCATTACCTCCACGGCGATCCAGCCGAGCAGCCAGAGAAGCGCCAACGGAAGATGCATCCCAAGCATACCCAGAGCTTTAAAAAATCCGATCCTGCTTTCTCCGGAAACGGAGGCAACGCCGGTAAAGATCACGATCAAAAAGGCAACAACCAACAAAAGCAATACGATCGCCCTGATCATTATGCCTCTCGTGGATGTATCTTCTATGTTAATGGTTGTAAAACTGTTCTTTACCAGCTCTATCAGTGAAGCAAAAAAAGCGACAGGGGCTGCCGCAGTCAGCGTCCGAAGAATCCGGTCTTTGACAGATATGCCTTTCGGTGAAGATAAAAACAGATACAGCACAAAGAAAAAGATCGCGAACAGTAATGAGATCACCCTTCTGGTATTGAACTGCGTCAGCGTAAGGAAATTCTTTGCAGCCGCCATCTTCCACGCGCACAAAAAATCCGTTCCCGCGATCAGGAAGAAGACTGTGAGCATAAGAGCCGCTCCTTTCGCTTCTCCTTCCCCTTTGCCCCCGGTCCCTGTGACATCCATACCGCATCCTTCGCAGAATTTGCTCCCGGGCGGGATCGGCCTGCCGCAGTTTTTACACACCTTTCCTTTCATACTTAATGACCCTCCTTATTGCTCGGTCTTCCCCTTTTCCCCTTCTAAGATTGTACCAGTTTACACGTCCCCGGTTCTGATCCTTCGTACCGTGCTCCGAACCGTTGCATTGGCCGGGATGATATGATTGTTCGCGGAATGGAGGGAAACGCCCGCCTCTCCGCCGACAAGCACCGGATCGCCCGCATTGTTAATGCGCCAATAATACCGGCGTCCCGACTGCCTCCAGTGAAAATCAATGTCCCGATTATGTTCCGCCATTTTTATTTGGTCTTCATTGTACTGTATTTGTAAACAACATACAAACCTAAAACCGGAACCATGCAATCCTGTTCTTTTTGGCAAACAAAAAGGTTCGTGAATTTCTTCACGAACCTTTGCAAGTCGGAGTGACAAGATTCGAACTTGCGACCTCCGCGTCCCTAACACGGCGCTCTAGCCAAACTGAGCCACACCCCGAAACTATATTAATAAGAGCTGCCGAGCGGAATCGAACCGCCGACCTCCGCATTACCAATGCGACGCTCTACCGACTGAGCCACGGCAGCACTCTTTGTCAGCAAAGAACCGATACCGTTTTTTGCTCACCGAATTATATTACCAAATGTCGCCGACTCCGTCAACCGTTTTTTTATTTTCTTTCAAACTCCGTTTTTTATTTTCCTTCAGACTCTTTTTCTTACTTCGCATATACATAACGATTCCTGGATTTGGTACCGAGAAGTCGTATTTCCTGATCGGTCAGTTCAAGATCCGCCAGTACCTGCATGGCATCCTCTAACTGGGCGGAATTGACACAGAATACCACTGTTGTCCTGTCGCCTTTAAAGATCCTTGCAAAGAGCCCGGGTTCCTGCCAACGCAAAAAATAGGAGACTCTTGCGTACTGCATGGAAGCCTCGATCTTATGCCTGATCTGATCCGCCTGGCTTTGTTTTCTGGCGATCACCTCACACAGATCGATCTCATTATTCACTTTTACACTCTTTAACCTGTCGTCGATCATACTGTTATTTTACTCCACTATCTTCTGTTTCGTCAAACGATCATTATAAGCGAGGCTGTATATCCGTCAGGTACGCTAAGTCCGGCCGCGTATACATCGCCTTCACATCCATCCACCGGACGAAGGTATCCTTTCTCTTCCGTGCGATACCTTCGTGCGTACCGCGAAAAATCCAAAGAGGACAGCCCTGTTCCGATCCCGTCGCCAACAGCCTTTCCGTATGCCTCTTTCAAGGTCCAGATATCAAAAAACGCTTCCGGGCATTCTTCTATATATGCTGCTTCCTCCGGGCAGAAAACACGTTTTGCCAGCCCATCTCTTACTGGGATCACCTGCTGGATATCGATCCCGATCCCAAGTCCCCTTCCCCTTTTTAGGGCATCACAGGCAGTCACGCACACAGCGAAGTCACCGGAGTGCGAGAGAGAAAAGACGATCTCCGGATGACCGTCGCAATACGGTTTCCCCTTTTGATCTCTCAGGATCTTAAACGAATGACCTTTCCCTTTAAAAAGATCCGCTTCCGCGGCGTCAAGCTCTGTAACCGTTAAGGTGCGGGCTTTAGCCTCCTTTACGGCTGTAAGCCTCCCGTCATATCCTTTATTATATTCGACTTCGCAAAGGCTGTAATACAACAATAACCCCGCGGCCAGACTTCTTTGTCTGACCTCAGGGTTTTTCATTTTCTCAATCTTTTGTCTTCGATCTTCTTCCACCAGTGACATCCACCGCTCCCAATCCTTAGGGGCAGCGTCTTTTAACCGGCGGATATCCATGCCAAGGATCATAGGTACTTACTCCACGATGGAAAGCTTAAGCTCCTCTAACTGCTTTGGATCGACGGTATTGGGGGCTTCGCTCATCAGACAGCTTGCGTCCTTTACCTTCGGGAAAGCGATCACTTCACGGATGTTGTCCGCCTGAACCATCAGCATCACCATACGGTCAAAACCGAAGGCCAGTCCTGCGTGAGGGGGGACACCGTACTTAAACGCATTTAACAAAAAGCCAAACTTTTCGTAGGCTTCCTCTGTTGCGATCCCCAACTGAGAGAACATTTTCTCCTGGATATCCGCCTGATGGATACGAACGGATCCGCCGCCTAACTCACAGCCGTTTAATACGCAGTCATAGGCCTTTGCGCGTACCCTGCCGGGATCGGTATCCAGAAGAGGGATATCTTCATCCATCGGCATCGTAAACGGATGGTGCATAGCCACGTAGCGATTTTCCTCCTCGCTCCACTCAAGCAAAGGAAACTCCGTTACCCAGAGGAAACGGTATTCATTCTTATCAAGGAGCCCTAAGTTTCTTGCGATCTCAAGACGCAGATTCCCAAGGGAATCCCATACAACCTTGTTCTTATCAGCGGCAAAGAAGAGCATATCGCCGGCTTCGCCTTCCATTGCTTCCACCAATGCTTTTAACTCATCTTCTGTCATAAACTTCGCAAACGAAGACTTGCAGGTTCCGTCCGGAAGGATAGCAAGATAGGCCAGACCCTTCGCGCCGAAATCCTTAACAAAGTCTACCAGTGCGTCGATCTTCTTTCTGGGCATCTCAGCCTGTCCCTTTGCATTGATACCGCGAACGCTTCCGCCTGCCGCCAGAGCATTCTTAAATACTGCAAATTCCGAATCCTTTACCACCTCTGAAACGTCATGCAATTCCATACCGAAACGCACATCCGGCTTGTCGGATCCGAAACGGTCCATAGCCTCCTGCCAGGTCATGCGCTGCATCGGAATGGGTACATCGATCCCAAGATTGTCCTTAAATACTTTCTGAATCAGTCTTTCGTTGACATCGATAACATCATCCACGTCCACAAAGGAAAGCTCCATATCGATCTGTGTAAATTCCGGCTGACGGTCCGCGCGAAGATCCTCATCACGGAAACACTTCGCGATCTGATAATAGCGGTCATAGCCGGAGCACATCAAAATCTGCTTAAAGAGCTGAGGCGACTGAGGCAGCGCGTAAAAATTACCCGGATGCACACGGCTCGGCACAAGATAATCCCTTGCTCCTTCCGGTGTGGAACGGTTTAAGATCGGCGTCTCGATCTCCAGAAATCCTTCCCCGGAAAGGAAGTTACGGATCGACTTGGCCACGTTGGAACGGAAGATCAGGTTGTTCTGGATATCCGGTCTTCTGAGGTCAAGATAACGATACTTTAAGCGGATCTCTTCCTTTGTCTTCGATCCGGCCTCGATCGGGAACGGAGGTGTTTCCGACTCGGAAAGAATACGAATGCTGTTAACACGCACCTCGAGCGCGCCTGTCTTTAAGTTCTCATTGATCCCGCCGGCTCTCTTTTCCACGATACCCGTTACCGCGATCACGAATTCCGAACGGAGTTTCTCTGCCTTGGCAAATCCTTCCGCATCGATAAATCTGGAAAGGTCTGCCTCCTCGCCCTCCACCGGCTGTTCAAAGATCAGCTGCATGATACCGGAACGGTCTCTTAGATCCACAAAGATGATACCGCCCTTGTTTCTGCTCTTCTGAACCCAGCCCATCAGTGTTACGGTACTGCCGAGATCTTTCTCCGTTACCTCTGCCGCGCGATGTGTTCTGTGAAGTCCCTTCATCGACTCTGCCATTTTTCTTCCTTCTTTCCCGGGTGCATGATTCGCTTCACCCGATCTCTGTATGATTATACTCTTTTATCCGGTAATTTTCCCTTTAAAGAATTCTCTGATCTCCGTATATCCCTGTCCGCTTAACTGCTCCTTCTGGAACTTTTTATTCTTGGCCATACGCACCATCAAAACGGTATATCCTTCTCTTCTGAGCGCCTCCGCCTGCTTAAATACCAGGTTCTGTTCCTCTGTTTCAAGACCCTTCTCCACAAGGAAAGCAATGTTTTCCTTATCCCTGGGAACCTTAAAGCCCTGTTCCAAAAGGATCGTGATGATACGCTCAAATCCTATGGAAAATCCGCATGCCGGGGTATTCTGCCCGGTAAACTTTCCGATCATCCGGTCGTATCTCCCGCCGCCTCCGCAGCTTGAATGGAATTCTTTTAATTCCACTTCAAAGATCGTGCCGGTATAATAACTCATTCCTCTGACAAGCGTAGGGTCGAATACCAGATGGAAATCCGCCGTCTTTGCCGCATTGACACTCTCTCTGATCTCATCGAGATTGGTCCTGCATTCGGCGGGGAGCATCTCTTTCATGGTATCCGCCAGATAAGCGATCTCCTTACTTGCAAGAACGGAATCATCCTCCGCTTCGTTTGCTTCCCTGATCTGTCCGAGGCCTTCAAAAAGCCCCATGTATCTGTCCACGACCGCCTCGTCATATCCTTCCCCGATCAGTTCTTCGCGAACGCCGTCCGCGCCAATCTTGTCCATCTTATCCAGGATGATAAAGACGGTATCGTAGGAAGCCTCTTCAAATCCCGCATATGCCGCCATCGCCTTTAACATACGGCGGTCATTGATACGGATGTTAAAATCCTTAAAATCAAGCTTTCCCAAAAGTGTTGTTGTCGCCAGGATCAGCTCGATCTCAGCTAAGTTGGAAGGCTCTCCCAGAATATCGATATCGCACTGCATAAACTGACGGAAACGACCTCTCTGCGGCTGATCCGCGCGCCATACATTTCCCATCTGCAGCGCCTTAAACGGTGCCGGAAGTTCATTCATGTGATTGGAATAATACCGGCTTAAGGGAACCGTCAGATCATAACGAAGACCGCTGTCAACGAGATCCGCGTCGCTCTTCGCATCCTCCAGGTGTAACTTTTCCCCGCGCTTTAAGATCTTAAAGATCAGTTTCTCGTTCTCTCCGCCCTGCTTGTTTGTAAGATTTTCGATATTTTCCACACAGGGGGTCTCTATCTGCGTAAAACCGTATGTACGATATGTGGATTTGATCAGATCCATCACATAATTACGGATCTCCATCTCCTCAGGCATCACATCTTTCATACCCTTGACCGGCTTTTTCGTAAGTGCCATATCTCACCTCATCGTTTCCGTCGCCAAAGCGACACATTACTCCTACCCGCAGTATCCGCTTCGACAGATACCACCGATATGGTATCTTATCACAGCTTCCCTGCTTTGTCTAACGCCACATCAAACATCCTTCGCGCTTTCGATCATTGAAAACATCTTAAACGGATGGAGCATAAGCGGATCGATCTCATCGATCACAACCTCCAGTTCCTCGTAAAGATTTTCCCTGAAGCCTCCGAAATTCTGATTATAATCCCTTGCGTATTTTCTGGCCTGAAGCAGGTCATGCATATTGCTCTGATCCACCCAGTCCAGGGAATTTCTGTCCATTCCGCTTAAGGCCTGCACATTTTCCTTTGCCGTGTACTCCGGAAAATAACAGGACAAAAACCTTGCCCTGACAACGGCATACATCTTAGGCTTTACTTTTAAGTAGAACTCAAGTACCGCCTGTACGGCATCCTTTATATGCTCATCCGCCAAAGGATAGGCTCTGCCTGCCGGGCGTTTCCTCCATGCCTTCAACAATTTCCCGGAACCCTTTCTCGTATAGGATTCCGTGCCGATGTACTTTTCCTTTAACTCATAATTTAAGAACAAGCGGAAATCATGTTTGGCCGTATGTTTGCTCAATCCCTTTATGCGTTCCGCGGGATTTGATGCATCGATCATTTCCTCTGCCAGGCTCATAAGATGCTCAAAGGCCGCTTCACCCGCCATTCCGTACTTTTCCCAGAACTGTTCGTAAAGGGAGCGCATATCTCCCTGATCCAGCAAAAGATTGGTGATGGCAACGTTGGCCTGCTTCCCAAGCAGCCCTTCAACATAGATCTTGTTATCCCTGATGGAACGCATCAGCATTCCTTCGTTTTTCTTGCCGCCCAACTCGTGCTTAACGATATAGCGTGCCTCCTGTGCCACTTCCTTCTCTCCCGATAAGATCTCTTCCATGTCCGGGTCGAGTTCGATGCGCATCGGTTCGAGGCGCTGGTTTTTCTTTATACGAAACAGCTCTTCCAATGTATACTGTCTGGACTCGTTGCCGCAGTCCCAGTAATTAACATAGCCCACATCGTAAAAACCGGGGCGGCCGGCTCTTCCGATGATCTGTTGAAACTGGTTGGCGCTGATCGGACCGTCGATGTACTTGGCCAGCTGTGTAAACACCACCCGTTCCACCGGGAAATTAACGCCGAGTGAAAGCGCGTCCGTACCGCAGACCACATCCAGGAGCTTTTGCTCAAAGGCTTCCTCGATAAACAATTTGGTCGCCACCTGTAAGGATGATGTATATACCGCCACTCCCTTCCGGTAGAGCGGTATCACAGTCACACCAAAGATGGACGCCAGGGTTTCCAGTCGTTCCGCTTTCTCTATATCCTTCTCCTCGCTTCGAAGCCTTGCGATCGTCCTTGCAGCATGTTCGCAGCCTGCTCCGGAAAAGGCGATCACCATCGCATTGCGGATATCCTTTGCCTGGATCTTACCCTGGATCCTGATCTTCGTAACACGCTTTGTCGTGTGATACAGATAAAAAGTCCTGCCTGAAATACGTTCCAGATATTCCTGCAAGCGCTTCGGATCGGCAAAGGTTCCGGAACAGATAAACATATGCCTTGCCTTTGACTCCACCACGCCGTCTATATAGACTCTCGATCTCTCGCGGTTTTCAAAGATATAATGAAATTCATCCAGGATAACGACCGCATCCTCGATATCTTTATATTTCATCGTATAGATTTCCTGCGTCATGCAGATAAATTTCGGCGTCCTCTCCTCATTCAGATCCGTCTTGACATCCCCTGTCTCGATCGCCACATTTTCACCGGCCGCCATGAGGTCGCGATAACGCTGGTTCGAAACCGATTTAAGCGGTGCCGTCAAAAAAATATATTCGGTATTTTTGCTCTTTGCCCACTCCAAAAATACCCTTGTTTTTCCGGAGCCCGTCGGAGCGGAAACAAGCATATTGTCCTGTTTACTTCCCGCGTCGAGCGCCTCTTTTTGCCATTGATAATATGTCATTTCTTCCATTCTGTTACTCTTACCCTGATGTTTCTTTGCGGTCCCCCCGCAGTACTTATTTCTTTACGCGAAAAGTGTGCTTCCCAAGGAAAGCACACTCTGTCGTTCCTCTCACTTTTTCATCCGTTCTTACTTAGGATCTGTTCCTTACGATCTGTTCCGTACGATCTGTTCCGTACGTTAAAATATCATCCTTCCGTATCCGGTGCCACTCTGCTGTCGATATAATCGCAGAGGATCTTAAACGTCCCCTCCAGTCCAAGTTTACTGCTGTTGATCGAGAGCTCGTAATTCCTCGAATCTCCCCACTTTCCTTCACAATAACTGTTGTGATAGGCTTTTCTCTTGCGATCCTTTAAACGGATCAGCTCGATCGCCTCATCCTCATCCAGTTCATAGATACGTTTGATACGCTCCACCTTGCAGTCCATATCGCCCAGGATAAAGATTGTGATCAATCCTGGATATGCCTTTAACACATGTTCGGAACAGCGTCCGACTACCACAAAGGATTCACCGCTCTCTGCTTTTCTCTTTAAGTAATCAAACTGCATCTTCACCACCGCGTCCTGCGGAGAACTCGACACATATTTTACCTTCCTGGGAAAGAGCTCATCTTCCGTTGTATTCCCGTTTTCGGCCACGGCTCTCTCCTCAGCGATCTTTCGCAAAAGGTTGTGGTCATACAGTGGCAACCCGTAGTGCGTTGCCAGCATCTGCGCGATCTCGTGTCCCGCGCTTCCAAATTCCCTTCCCAAAGAGATGATCAACTGCTTTTCCATAATCATAACCCCCGTTCTCTTTATTTCGCATGATGTACGCTTCCCGAAGAATACGAGAAGCAATTCCTTATGTACTTCTTAAGCACTCAAAAGCTCTGCCTTTCGACCTTAGGAACAGATCCTTATTGTCCATTATATCATAAAATCACCGTATGCTTCCATCAGTTTATGGTAAACAATGCTTCCTTCCTCGCGATCATCTCGTCGATCTTGTCCAGGTACATCGTCACGTCCTTGACATTTTCGCATCTCTCGATCCGTCCGGAGGGCCATACCCGTTTCGAGACGGTACCGACACCCAAAGCAACGATCGACTGAACTTCCTCCATGATTAAAATGTTATAAAGACCGTATTTCCCTTCGGTTGCGTATCCGGTATTTTCCAGATTTCCGGCCATATTCTTTTGACGGTACAGATAATACGGCCGCATCCCCAGCGCGCCTGCCGCTTTAGCCGCATATCCCATCGCGCTCTCATAATCCATACCCCGTATGGCGCCGTGCTCTTCCACCCAGCGCTTCATCCTGGAAGCCCGCTTTAAGGCAAGGGAATGAACCGTAAGGCTGTCCGGTGCCATCTTTTCGATCTCTTCAAAGGTCTTCTTAACATCGTCAAGCGTCTCTCCCGGAAGCCCTAAGATCGTGTCCATATTGATGTTGTCGAAACCTGCTTCTCTGGCCTCCGAAAAAGCGCGTCGTACATCATCAACACTGTGATGCCTGCCGATCAGGCGAAGGGTTTCCTCTTTCATCGTCTGAGGGTTAACCGAGATCCTGCCGACTCCCATCTGCTTCATCACCTTTAACTTATCTTTGGTGATGCTGTCCGGTCTTCCGGCTTCTACGGTAAACTCCCTAACGCCGTCCATCGGGATGATCTCCCGCACATTTTCAAGGAGTATCTGCAATTCATCCGCCGACAAGGACGTGGGCGTACCGCCGCCGATGTAGATCGTA
Organism: uncultured Lachnospiraceae bacterium; assembly: GCA_937901625.1. Taxonomy (GTDB): domain Bacteria; phylum Bacillota; class Clostridia; order Lachnospirales; family Lachnospiraceae; genus NK4A136. Next base: position 2,888 of record CALDIE010000059.1, on the reverse strand, counting down.
TCCGGACCTTTCCCTTTCATGATCCTGACGGCAGCCTCCATCTCACGCTTAAGCGCCGCGAGGTAATCGGCCACCTTTTTTTGCCATACCGCGATGGGAAAAGAAGTAAATGAGCAATACAGGCAGGTCGACGGGCAGAAGGGAATACCGATATAGAGGCTGTAACCTCCCTCCGTGGTCGTCTTGTCCGCCGAGGTCTTATATCGAAACGGATCCAAGATCGAGTCCTCCAGACGGGCGATCCTGATCCCCAGATCCATCTTTTCCTCAGATACCCGGTACTCATCGTACAGGCGATCTCTTACCTTATCCTCCGTCTCTTCCTCCCTAAGCATCGTCATGATCAGTTTGGTCGGACGTATTCCTGTTAAAGAACCCCACGGCAGGGAAATCCCCGTATCCTTGCTCATCAGATCATAAAAATAGCGCTTCCATACCTTTTTAAAGGCGATCGCTTTTTCTTCCGCTTTCTGTTCCTCTTTAAAGCTCGCCCGAAGGTCAAGGGTATAGGTCTCTGTCTTTGACAGGATCTCGCCTGCGATAAAAGACGCCATCCCGAAGCCCTCTTCCGGATACAGTTCGATCCTTAAGGTATCCGGCGCCTCTTTTTCCTCTTCGGGAAGATTTCCGTCTTTATGCTCCACATCATCAAAATACTGTCTTAACGCGATACCGGGAAAAAAGGATGTCACACAGGCATACGTGTCATATTCAAATTCCTGTCGGTTGTATACTATCGTCAACATAGATCTCTGTCGGCCTCCACGGACTTATTTCCTTTTGTCCTAAAAGAAAGGATTATATCTCTTTTCGTGTTCCACCGTCGTATCCGGGCCGTGTCCGGGATAAATTTTAACCTCCTCCGGAAGCGTAAAGATCTTCTCCTCCACAGACGCAAGAAGCGTATTCATATCTCCGCCCGGGAAATCCGTTCTTCCGATCGACTCATAGAAGAGGGTATCTCCGGAAAACAGCACCTTATCTTTCTCAAAATAAAAACTGCATCCGCCGATTGTATGTCCGGGCGTTAAAAGTACTTTGCAGGACATATCTCCAAAGGTAAGCACATCACCTTCTTTGACATACACATCCGCTTCAAGTGTGACCGGTTTTCCTCCCATGGTGGATGAAAGGTTTACGCGCACATCCGAAAGAACTGTTTTTTCCGTTTCCGGAGCATACACCTTCGCTCCGCTTAACTCCTTCATTTCCGCAACGCCGAGGATATGATCGAAATGCCCGTGAGTTATGAGGATGGCTTCCACCGTAAGTCCTCTTTTTTCCAGTTCTTTATAAAGCTCAGCTCCCCTGTCGGCCGGGTCGATAAAGACACATCTTGTATCTCCCTCTCTGTGGATAAAATAACTGTTTGTCTGGCAGATCCCTAACGTAAAGCCCCCGATCATCAGTTTTGAACTCATATTCATCCTCCCGCATATAGGATATGCCGGCGTCGCCTCCGCTAAGTGTCCGCGTTTGTGGCCGACTCCGGCATTCCGATCTGTTCTTAAAGTGTAGATGTTCTTTTCTATCGATCACTGATCCCGATGTTATGAATTTACTCCACGTTCCACATTGATCACCGATGAAACGGAGCGCATGCGATCCGCGATCTTTTTTAACTCCTCTGTTGTATGGATGTTAAACGACAGTGTGATCGTCGCAACACCCTGCTTGCTCGTCTTGGTATTAATGGCGTTTATATTGATATCCTTCTCGGACAGTATCGTACTGATATCCGCCAGGAGACCGCTTCTGTTGATGGCATAGACCGTGATCTCCGCCACATAGGTACCCACGTTACTTACATCGATGCCATCGCCCCAATGCGCTTCCTGAAGACGCTTTCTGTCTTCCTCTGCCATCTTGACCACATTGACGCAGTCCCTGCGGTGAATGGTAACGCCTCTTCCTCTGGTAACATAGCCGATGATCTCATCTCCGGGAAGGGGATTACAACACTTGGGGAAGCGGACATCCACATCATCCAGACCGTTTACGATCACTCCGTTCTTGCCCTCTTTACCGCGCTTGGGCGGAAGATACCTGATCTCCTGCGAGTTCTGGATATTTTCTATGATCTCCTCGTCCGTAAGTTCTTTCTTACGGTCTTCCTGGTACATCTCCTGAAGCCGGTTTACGATCTGTCCTTCCTTGAGAGCACCGTGACCGACGGCAGCCATCAGGTTGTCCCAGTCCTTAAATCCGTACTTTCTTAATACCGTTTCCATGTATGCGGGCTTTAAGAGCTCCTGCAGATTGATACGGCGCATTTTACAATATTCGAGGATCAGTTCCTTACCTCGAACGATATTTTCTTCCTTGAATTCATTTTTAAACCACTGTGTGATCTTGCTTCTTGCCTGCGGAGATTTTACCAGTGCCAGCCAGTCTCTGCTGGGACCTTTGGAACTCTTGCTGGTCATGATCTCTATGCAATCACCGTTTTTGATCTCATAGTTGATCGTTACCAGACGTCCGTTTACTCTTGCGCCGATCATCTCATTGCCGACATCGGAATGGATGCTGTAGGCAAAGTCGATGGGCGTAGATCCCACAGGTAAAGTCTTCACGTCACCGGTCGGAGTAAAGCAGTATACACTGTCAGAAAAGAGATCCAGGTCGCTCTTTAAGAAGCCCATGAACTCCTTGTTGTCCTTCATCTCCTGCTGCCACTCCAGGATCTGGCGCAGCCAGGTTAACTTCTCTTCTTCCTGTAACTCGGGCTTTTTGCCGTCCGATGCTTCCTTATATTTCCAGTGCGCTGCGATACCGTATTCCGCTGTACGATGCATCTCAAAGGTGCGGATCTGGATTTCGAAAGGAATTCCGTTAGAACCGATCAACGTGGTATGAAGGGACTGATACATATTCTCCTTCGGCACCGC
>CALDIE010000058.1 GCA_937901625.1 uncultured Lachnospiraceae bacterium | reverse complement strand
TCCGATCTATGGAGCAGGGTCTTACATTCGCTATCCGTGAGGGTGGTCGTACCGTAGGATCCGGCAGAGTTGCCACAATCGTCGAGTAATCTCGAAGGATTGTCTGTTAAACCAACATTTTTAAGCCTCCCGGGGAACTCCCCGAGAGGCTTTTTTGTTCCTCAATATCATATTGTTTTACGTTTTCGTCTAAACAGTCTTGTTCAGGAAAGGCTCCATCCGAATCGGTCCGGAATGAAAATGACTTATTGAATCCCCCCAAAACAGTGGTACAATGAGTATATGGGGGTACATATGGATGTACATTTTAACACGATTATCAATAGAAAGGATAGAATGGGATGAGCAAAAGACTGATTACAAGGAGTGATTTTGATGGTTTGGTATGCGCGATGCTGTTAAAGGAACTGAATATTATCGATGATATCAAGTTTGTGCATCCGAAAGATGTCCAGGACGGAAAAGTTGACATCACGGAAAATGATATCACGACGAACCTTCCTTTTGACCCGAGAGTGGGGCTGGCATTTGACCACCATGAAAGCGAACTTTTAAGACTGGATTCCGAAGAGTTAAAAAAGAAGTTCATCATCGAGGGAGAAGCCAAATCCGCAGCCAGAGTGGTGTACAATTATTATGGCGGAGCAGAGACATTTGCGCGTGTATCGGAAGAGATCATGGCCGCGGTGGATAAGGGAGACAGCGCTGATTTTACGGTGGATGAGATATTACATCCCCAGGGATGGGTTCTGTTAAATTTCTTAATGGATGCGCGTACCGGTCTCGGGAGATTCCACAATTTCAGAATATCCAATTATGACCTGATGATGGAACTGATCACATATTGCGTAAATCACCCGATTGAGGATATTTTGGAACTGGAGGATGTAAAGGAGAGAGTCGATCTCTATTTTGAACAGCAGGAATTATTTAAAGCGCAGTTGGAGAGGATCGCGAAGATCGACGGTAAAGTGGTTGTGATCGATTTACGGCAGGAGGAGACGATCTATTCCGGCAACCGCTTCATGATCTATGCGATGTATCCGGAGGCTGAGGTATCCGTGCACGTTGCATGGGGCTTCAGAAAGCAGAACACGGCGGTGATGATCGGTAGATCGATCGTCAACAAAAAGTCCAAGGTGAATATCGGTAACCTCTGCCTGAAATACGGAGGCGGCGGACATGCTGCAGCCGGTACCTGCCAGATTGATAATGATACGGTAGATGCGATCTTACCGGATATCATTTCTGCATTGCAGGGTTAATGCGGCGGAAATAATGACCGGGAACAAGGCACAGTTGAACGCCCGTTCAAAAACCGCCGCGTACCGGATGGTACAAACGGCGGTCTGATACAGGAGGTGGTCAATTCCCACCTCCTTTTTTGTTGCTATAAGACTGAATGACTACAGGATCATTCGCCCTTCTCGAGAGCCAGCGTTCTTGTGGTCAGGTCGCACACGGCTGCGGGACCATAGTACTGGATGGCACCGGGATAGGTGTAAGCGGTCTCTACGGCCCAGGTATCTCTGTTTGCTTCAAAGAATTTGAAGGGCTTTCCGTCGAGTTCTACCAGAGCCTTACGGATAACCGGCTTGTCCTCACCGTGACGCCTTTCGATGTTCATCATCTTGGTGATCGGCATACCGCCGGCAACCCACTCATCAGCTGGCTTGGACAGATTGGATACCTTGGAAAGATATCCGTTGTAGCCATACTGGATCAGCATAAATGCATTGTAGCCTAAGGAGTAGCAGTAGTCGGCGTCAAAATTGGAAGGAAATGCGCATCTTCCTTCGTAACCGAAGAAGTGATGAAGCGGATTGAACTTTCCTGTGTAGGTGCCGGCTGCCTTTCTCTGTGCGAGATTATCTTTAACAAGCGCGGAGAAGAGCTTCTCGGACTCGATCAGGGATACCTGTACGTTTCCATGAGGGTCTCTCTCTAAGAAGAGCTGCTGCTGGATGGTTTCGGGAAGGATGGCAAATACAGCCATGGACTCCTTGCTTAAGCCGCTCTCGATAAACGCGTATTTTTCCTTCCAGTTGGGAAGCGCGTTGAAAGTATCTGCCTTGCTGCCTGCAAGCAGTTCATTGATCTCGGCGATCAGAGCGGAGAACTCGGGTACGAATTCAACCACGCCTTCGGGAATGATGGCTACGCCAAAGTTCATTCCGTTAGCGGCTCTCTTTTCCACTGAATCAGCGATCTGATCCGCGATCTGGGAAAGGCTCATCTTCTTTGCCGCCACTTCCTCGGAGATCAGGCAGATGTTGGGCTGTGTTTCCAGTGCGCACTCGAGGGCTACATGGGAAGCGGAGCGACCCATAACCTTTACAAAGTGCCAGTACTTCTTTGCGGAGTTGGCGTCACGCTCGATGTTACCGATCAGCTCGCTGTAGGTCTTGGTTGCGGTATCGAAACCGAAGGAGCACTCGATATCGTCATTCTTTAAGTCACCGTCGATGGTCTTGGGGCATCCGATTACCTGTACGCCGGTATTGTGTGCGGCAAAGTATTCGGCAAGTACGGCAGCGTTGGTGTTGGAATCGTCACCGCCGATGATAACGATAGCGGTGATACCATGCTTCTTGCAGACTTCGGCAGCGATCGCGAACTGCTCCTGTGTTTCTAACTTGGTACGGCCGGAACCGATGATATCGAATCCGCCGGTGTTGCGATACTGATCGATATAAGAATCGTCAAAGATGAGATAATCATCATCGATAAGACCACTGGGGCCGTTCTTAAATCCGTAAAGTACATTGTCCTTATCCGTTGCCTTCAAAGCGTCATAAAGACCGCAGACAACGTTGTGCCCGCCGGGTGCCTGCCCGCCGGAAAGGATAACTCCGACCACCTGTTTCTTCGGTGTGGAGGTGTTCTGCCCTTTCTTGAAGGTGATCTCCTTTTTGCCGTAGGTGTTGGGGAAGAGCTCACGGATCTTCTCCTGATCGGCAACACTGCTCGTTTCACTTCCCTCTGCAACGCAGATTTCGGCGATACCCGAGCGAAGCATACCCGGAAGCTTCGGGGTATACTCATATCTTGCTTTTTGAAGTGGTGAAAGATTCATTTTCCTTACTCCTTTTTTATATAGTTTTGTTGTTGACAAAGAAAATGCTAAATCATTTTTTGAAAATTGTAAATAGATTTTACCTATTTTCAGGTACTGAAAATGCCGTGAAAATAAAGGAAGCGCTTACATTTTGAACGCAGTTCAAGCAATCCCTCACTTCAAGAGCGATGAGCGCTTTACGACGCAAAAAGACAGGTGGCGCCGGATGACATCCGTGGGAAAATATGGTATTATTTTGTGGGATTTTATGTAAATCTTTCACTGCCTGACAGGGCAAGGAGGGTGATCCGGGGGGATCTCTACGCGAAAGCGGTGCCGAAACAGGCGTACAGTAAGAGGATACAGTAAACGGGGATGCAAAGAGCAAAGAAGGTTATGGGGAGAGAAGAATTAAAAAAGGAACCGGGGAAGAAAAGCATATCTTCAAAGAAAAAGAAGCGTAAAAGGATGAAGCGGCTGACGGCGTCTCTTTTTGCGCTTGTTTTATTTGTCCTGATCCTGCTGAGCGTTTGGGTATTCTTTAAGGATCGTTTTCAACTGCCCGGTACATGGAAAGGCGAGGCGGATTACTCTGCATCGGTCAGGGTGAACGCAAGCGGATGGTTTGGTCCGGCGGCCGGAGCGGAGGAATTACCCCTCAAAGATATGTTTGGAGATGCGAGGATCGACTATACCCTTTCCTTTTCACCGAACGGAAGATGGCAGATGGAAACGGATGAGGCTTCTTATCTTGCGATGAATGCCGCTGTCCGGGCACAGATGGCGCAGGCGTTGAGACACCTTATCATGAATCGCGCGCCGGCAGAAGGAAAGGGGGAGATCACTGAGGAGGAAGCGGAGGCTGCGATCCAAAGAGCGATCGGTATCTCTTCGGAGGAATACTTCTTAAACTACGGTCCTGACATCCTTCCGGAGCTTACGTCTGTACAGACGCAGTATTCCGGAGAAGGCCGCTATCACTTAAGCGGTGGAATAGTAAGCCTTGAAGATACTCTTCATCCGCAGCAAGACGGCTCTGCTGTATCTTATCGCTGCATGGTTGATAAAGATGTTCTGGTACTGGAAGGAATAAACGGCAATACCATGATCTTTCACAGGGATATAGACACAGACCGTGGAGTGTTACAGAGTATGTTTGGGACAGACACAGTCCATGCGGCGGAAACACATAGGATCCTGGAAAATTTGTCTGTAACGGTTAACGACTCCTCGCACTATAATGTACGGACCATCCATTACAGTTATGAAAACAACCGCTATATCTCGCTTAGGGATGTGGCGTATGCCCTCCGGCAAACGACGGGGAGATTTTCGTTATCGATTGCGGATAACGCCGTGGAGATCGTAACCGGAGGAGAATACGAGCCGGTGGGAGGCGAAAATGTTCCCTTTGTATTGACGGACGAGGATGGAACGGCACTGACATATTCGACACTCGGTTTAAGGATCAATTCCATCCTGATAGACGATAACCGCGTTAAATATTATTCCTTTATCGGAACTAATGATGAAGGTCAGAAAGACTGCTTTATCTCCGTAACGGATCTGGCCATGATGCTGGATATGGAGATGAATATATCGGGCGGCGGGATGTCGATCTATACCGACCGGCCCTATAGCGTGGATATGGACAGCCTGATCGAGCAGGGACTCTTTTATGAAGTCAACAGCGCTCTTGTGGGAGACGCGACCACAAAGGAAATATTTACTTCCTACATGCCGGCCATTCCGGTTCCGATCGCCAGTACGACCAAACTGATGACCTGTCTGTGCGTAATGGATGCGCTCCATGACGGAGAGATCACGTTGGAAGATGAAGTGCCGATTTCCGATCGGGCAGTATGGATATCCCATTCCTCGGACGGTATGATCTGGATGGAGTCCGGGCAGGTAAGCAATGTAAGGGAGTTACTCTATGGTATGCTTCTGGCCTCAAGTAACGAAAGCGCGCTGGCGCTGGCGGAATACCTGGAGGGAAGCGAGGAAGCCTTTGTGGAAAGGATGAATGCCAGGGCGGAAGAGATCGGACTTAAGGAATCGGAGTTTTTTAACTCCAACGGTCTTCCGATCTTTACGGATAATATCTCTACATCAAAGATCCAGAACCGCATGAGCGCGGAGGATATGTTTACTCTCTCAACCTGCCTTTTAGCGGAGTATCCGGAGGTAAAGGAAATCACGAGTACCCTGGAGATCGAGCTCCCGACTCTGTCAAAGACGGTTACCAATACCAATCCCATGCTCTATAATCTTCCCGGCGTGATCGGCTTAAAGACCGGAACTACCAACATGTCCGGTGCCTGTCTGGTAGCGGCGATGGAAACGCCGGATGCGGACGGGGTCACGCACACGATCATTGCCATCGAATTCGGCGCGGAAGACGGGACGGTGCGGACGACCTTAACAGAGATGCTACTTCGCTATGGACGAGAGGTGGTAGCAAACAGAAGCGGCACAATAGCGCTTACCGAAGAGGATATCGTGATCCCACAGACAGCGGAGGAGCTGGTATGCATGGTTTTGCGAAAGATGTAAATGTGTAAAAAGGAGACATACGGTAAGAAAGATGCGCTATGAGATTGAAAGTATGGTAAAATACAAAGATGGGATCGACACAGAACGGTCCTTAAAACAGGGAGGTGAGTGAATGCCGAAAAAACAGAAAACGACCACGTTGATCGTAATGGCGGTTTTGATCGTTTTGCTTATCGTCGGGATCGTATTGACAGGAGGTAAGACAGAGCATTCGGAAACAGTCCGTGAGATGATGCGGGACGCGGTATTGCATGATACCAATCGTATCGATTTCCTTGGGATCATGGATGTCAGTCCGGCACTTGTTTCGGCGTATGTGGTAACGGGATTGATCCTGTTGATGGCACTGATCATCCGGATCTTTGTGATCCCTAAGTTTAAAGAGGTGCCCGGAAAGTTTCAGATCCTGCTGGAAACCTGGGTAGGTTTCTTTGACGATCTGGCAAAGAGCTACAGCCCGCACAGAAACAGCTTCTTAAGCGCCTACATTTTCGCGGCGGGATCCTATATCTTTTTGGGGACACTGTTTGAGCTTCTTGGTCTGCAGGCGATCACCACAAGAGGAGAGTCCATTACGTTGGGAGCGCCGTTAGCGGATATCAATTCAGCCATCGGTATGGGTGTCTTTTCCTATCTTATGATTTTGACCGGCGGTATCGCGGGAAACGGCTTTAAAGGAATCCTTAAAACATTAAAAGAGTTTTCCCTTCCGATCTCCATGAGTTTCCGACTGTTCGGAGCCCTTCTGTCGGGTCTGCTGGTGACGGAGTTAGTGTATTACTATATTCACTTAAGTTTCGTTCTTCCGGTGGCGGTGGGAGTCATGTTCACACTTTTGCATGCGATCATACAGACCTACGTATTGACGATGCTGGTATCGAACTATTACGGAGAGGTATCGGAAGTACCGGAAAAGAAAGCTTAAAAAAGAATAAGACGTTAAAACATATATCAAAGGAGAGAGAAAAAAGATGAAAAGACTTGGAAAGATGGTTGGAAACTTTACGAAGGTACTTGCTATGGCAGGAGCGCTTATGTGTCTGGCAACCGTGATGACTTTGTTTGCTCCGTCTCTTAAGGTGCAGGCAGCAGAGGATACGGCAGTGACGCAGGAGGCAACGCAGAATGACTCCGTAGGTTCCAAAGCGATGGCAGCAGCCATCACGATGGGTGTTGCGGCTCTGGCCGGATGTGTGGGAATGGCACTTGCGATCTCGAAGTCGGTGGATGGCATTGCCAGACAGCCGGAGGCGGACGGAAAGATCAGAACCACACTGATGCTCGGACTTGTCTTTATCGAGACGGTTGTTATCTATGCATTGATCGTAACGATCCTGATCGTATTTGTCATGTAACGGAGGGTGGATACCATGCCATTGAATATCAATATACAACAGATCCTTCTGCATATGCTTAATCTGGTGATCCTCTTTGGTGGGCTTTATATTCTTCTTTATAAGCCAATCCATGATTTTATAGAGGGACGCGCCGGACAGTATGAGGATATGAAAAAGGATGCGCAGGATAAGGTCGAGGAAGCGCAAAAACTTCACGAGCAATATGAGAGCAGGATGAAGGAAATCGACGACGAGATCGAGCAGAAGCGCAAAGAATCCAGAGAAAAGATAGAACATTTCGAAGAAGAGCGGATCGCACTGGCTAAGCAGGAGGCAGAGGAAATCGTGACGCAGGCCAGAGAAAAGGCGGATGCGGAATACGATCGCATGATCGAGCGCGCGAACAGCGAGATCAAGGGAATCGTTGAGGAAGCGACCGCAAAGCTTCTTCTGGACCGCAATCTGGACGAGACATATGAGACATTCCTAGATGACGCGGAGAGAAGCCTGGATGAGCAGCAGTGATCGCTGTTGATGATCAAAAAACAACGGGAACGAAAGAAGAGAAGATCATGAGTGAAGAAAAGAAAACTTACAACGCCTATCTGTATTCCGCTGCGGAGCCGACAAAAGAGCAGAAGATCCGGTTTTGTAATTTTCTGAAAAAAACCTATGGTAAAGACTATACGCTGGTATTTAAACAGGATGATACCTTAGGCGGCGGATTCCGTTTAAGAGTCGGATCCAATACCTATGACTGGTCAAACCGAGGCCGCTTACAGCAGTTAAAAGAGATGCTGCAGCGGATCGAGGGCAGTACCAACAATGTCACGGGACTGATCCGGGAAAAACTCTCCGACTGGTCTTTGGAGACAACGCCTTACGAGGAAGGTGTGGTAAAGACTGTCGGTGACGGGATTGCCATCGTAAGCGCTTTAAGCCATGTCACATACGGCGAGATCGTGGAGTTTGACTGTGGCGTAAAGGGCATGGTGCAGGATCTGCGCAAAAACGAAGTGGGAGTGATCCTGTTTAGCGACGATGACGATATCTCGGAAGGCAGCCGTGTCAGAAGGACGGGAAGGACTGCGGGAATGCCCGTTGGCGATGCCTTTTTGGGACGAGTGATAGATCCTTTGGGCCAGCCGATCGACGGAAAAGGCGAGGTTTATGCGGAAGGGTATCGTGCCATAGAATCTCCGGCACCCGGGATCATCGAAAGACAGCCGGTGGATACGCCGATGGATACGGGCATCCTGGCAATCGACGCCATGTTTCCCATCGGACGGGGACAAAGAGAGCTGATCATCGGAGATCGTCAGACCGGTAAGACCTCGGTAGCGATCGATACGATCTTAAACCAGAAGGGGAAGGACGTTATCTGCATCTATGTGGCGATCGGACAAAAATCCGGTTCCGTGGCACAGCTTGTAAGTAATCTCGAAAAAAAGGGTGCAATGAATTACACGGTCGTGGTGAATGCCTCCGCCAGTGAGACGGCACCGATCCAGTATATCGCTCCGTATTCGGGAACGGCGCTGGGCGAGTTCTTTATGAATAAAGGGAAAGATGTTCTGATCGTTTATGATGACTTAAGTAAACATGCGGTCGCTTACCGTTCCATGAGCCTGCTTTTGGAGAGAAGCCCCGGAAGAGAGGCTTTCCCGGGAGATGTATTCTATCTGCATTCCAGACTGTTGGAAAGATCCGCGCATCTGGCGGATTCGCTGGGTGGAGGTTCCATGACGGCGCTTCCCATCGTGGAGACGCAGGCAGGCGATGTGTCGGCCTATATCCCGACCAATATCATATCGATCACGGACGGACAGATCTTTTTGGAGAGCAAGCTCTTCTTTAACGGACAGCGCCCCGCGGTCAACGTAGGTCTTTCGGTATCCCGTGTAGGCGGAGCCGCGCAGACCAAGGCTATGAAAAAGGCAGCTTCCTCCCTGCGACTCGATCTGGCGCAGTATCGCGAAATGGAAGTATTTACCCAATTTTCCAGCGAACTTGATATTACGACCAAACGGCAGTTACGTTACGGCGAGGGTCTGATGCGTTTGCTCAGACAACCCCAGGGAAGTCCGTTTACGATGGAGGAACAGGTCATACTGCTGGTGGCAGCGCAAGGACATGCCATGCAGGAGATCCCGCCGGAGGAGATCGTACGATTCCGGAAGGAATTGCTGGAATACTTTGATGAAAATGAACCGATGATCCCGGCAAGGATCGAAAGATCCAAAACCTTAAGCGAC
>CALDIE010000057.1 GCA_937901625.1 uncultured Lachnospiraceae bacterium | reverse complement strand
ATCCCGTCCGGTGGAGTGGTGTTTCTGCTCCATCTCCGCCGCCTGTGTGAGACTTAAATGTTTATGCAGGATCGCCTTCGGGAAACCGGTGGTTCCGGAGGAGAAGTAGATCGCGCCAAAATCGTCCTCGGTCAAAGGAATCTCCGGAGAATTGCTGGGGCAATCCGCTACCATTTCCAGGTAGCTCTCCGCAAAACGGGGGCAGTTGTCACCTACATAGATCAAAAGGCGTCCTTTACACAGACGCTCTGCATTGGTTTCGATGCGGCCGATGAATTCGGGACCGAATACGATCATATCGACCTCCGCCAGTTCCGCGCAGTAGAGGATTTCTTCCGCGTCGTAGCGGAAGTTAAAAGGAACGGCGATGGCGCCGGCTTTTAATACGCCGAAATAGATGGGCAGCCACTCCAAGCAGTTGTACATCAGTATCGCAACCTTGTCGCCTTTTTTGATCCCGCGATCGATCAAAAGGTTTGCGAAACGGTTGGCCTTTTCGTTGAAAACTTTCCAGGTAATCTCACGACGGTAGGGTGCGAAACGGGTGGGTTCGATCAGCTCATACTCTTTCCAGCTAATCCTCCGCGTATCGGCTATCTCCGGATTGAGCTCGACCAAAGCTACTTCGTCCGGATACAATTTTGCGTTTCTTTCCAGATATTCTGTTACCGGCATGTCTCGTTCCTCCTAATATATGTACTCTGTTTCGGGCAGGCTCATCCCGGCTTTACATCCGAAAAATACGCTGTTCAAATGCACCATACCCAACGCAAATATTTTACTGTAAATTCGTTGCAGATACAAGAAAAAGAGGGACAAAAGTAAAATATGTAAAATGAAATGCCATTGGATTTTTGAAGTAAATTGTGTATGATAAGGTAGGGTGCTTGAAAAATGCCTTTGTAGGAGGATGCAGCATTGAAATTAAGTGATCTGTTACAGTATAAGGATATTGTGATCCAGTGCCATGACAACCCCGACGCCGACGCGTTGGCTTCCGGGTACGCGCTGCATTGGTATTTTGAAAAGATGGGAAGAGATGTCCCGTTTATTTATCGCGGAAATCACGCGATCACCAAGAGCAATCTCCTGATCATGTTAAATGAGCTTGAAATTCCCGTGTCATATGAGCCGGATTATGATCACGTGCCGGAACTGCTCGTTACGGTGGACTGCCAGTACGGGCAGAAAAATGTAACATACACCGAGGCAAAGAACGTAGCTATCATCGACCACCACCAGGTAACGGTCGATCTGCCGCCGCTATCGGAAGTGCGAAGCAACATAGGGAGCTGCGCGACCATTCTGTGGAGTATGCTGAATGAAGAACAGCTGGATGTGAGGGATGACAGGAATCTATGTACGGCTTTATACTACGGCCTCTTTACGGATACCAATGCGCTTTCGGAAATCGCGCATCCGCTTGATCGCGACATGGCAGATTCCCTGATCTACAATAAGATCGTCATTACCATGATGCGTAATTCCAACATTTCCCTAAAGGAATTGAAGATCGCGGGAGAGGCGATCTTAGGCTACGACTATCATGAGGTGAATCAATACCTGATCGTGCAGGCTAAAAAGTGCGATCCGAACATCCTTGGCGTGATCAGTGATTTCGTTTTGGAGACGGCGGAAGTTAATGTCTGCCTGGCCTATTCCATCAATCCGAACGAGATCAAATTCTCTGTTCGAAGCTGCGTTAAGGAAGTGCGTGCCGATGAACTGGCAGTGGTGCTTTCAAAAGGGATAGGTGGAGGAGGAGGTCATCGTTTAAAGGCCGGAGGAACGATCCGTCCGGAAATGATCGAACAGCTTTTCCCTGACTTTGAGGGGATGAACGATGATACGGACGATTTTCTGGAGGCTATGTTTATCGACCGGCTCGATGAGTACTTCAAGAGTTATGAGATCATCTACGCAAAGACTGCGGAGATTTCCACAGAGGGGATGAAGCTCTACCACAAACGCCCGCAGAGGCTGGGCTTCGTCAAGGCGACGGACCTTTTCCCTGAAAAGACACTGGTTTCGGTGCGTACGCTTGAAGGGGATGTGGATATCGTGATCGAGGAAGATGTCTATCTGATGATCGGAATCGAGGGAGAGGTTTACCCCATCATGGGAGAGAAATTAAGAAAGACATATATGGATCTGCATGAACCGTTTGTGCGTGAGTTTGAGTATGCTCCCAGTGTTACATCTACGTATTTGGGGGAGAAGAAGCATCTGATGGAATACGCCGGTACCTGTGTGAACAAGGGAAAGGCAAGGATCTATGCAAAGCCCCTCGATCACAAGATCAAGCTCTTTACCCGTTGGGACGAGGAAAAATATTACAGCGGCGATCCGGGCGATTATCTGGCTGTCCGGGAGGACGATCCCCACGATATCTACATCATCCAGGATCGTCTCTTTGACCAGTTATATGAGGAAGTGAAACCGGGAAACCCTTAAATAAAACAATCGATAGTATTGCGATTTTAGTCCAGCCCATAGCGGGAACGAAGCTCATCGGAGAGTGTAGCACCCTGCAATTGGGCTGCTGCTTTTTCAATTAAGTCTTCTACGCTGTAGTGGTTGAAGTAACCGACGCCGCATTCATTATAGGTCGAGTAGGAATAGGTAGGGAAGATATCGTTGGCGTCATCGTGTCCCAGGCATTGTTGGAAGCAGGCCATCTCATACCAGGTATCCAGATCGACCACATCCATGATATCGCCGATCTGCAGATATAACAGACGGTTTTCTTCATCTATCTTGAATATGGTGTTATATCCGGTCGTTGCGTAGACCGATATTTCCGATTCTCCTATGGTTTCACCGCTAAGCAGATCACAGCGGTAAAGGGAGGCATTGTTGTAGGCAACCAAAAGTACGGGATCAGAGTCCTGCGTTTGATAACAGTAAAAACCATGCGGCTGTGACCCGTGACAGGAGATGCTTGATACAAGGCATCCTTCGCGGTCGAGAACCAGAATCTGCTGTTCATTTGTAAGGATCAGGTAATTGCTGTCTTCCGAGAAGCAGGCTGCGCTCACCTTTCCGAAATCCTCCGGGATTTCCGTCTGAATTACTTCCTCGTTATTTGTATTATAAAGATAACAGGCAGGCTCTTTGTCGCTGTAGAAGATCAACGAGCGGTCTTTGGAAATGATCGGGGCAAAAGCGGGGATGCAGTATTTTGCTTCAAGCGGATACGAATCGCGTTTTTCATTGACTGTGTTGTAGGTATTGAGTCTGTATACGCCATACTCAGGGTTGTCTATATAGGTAAGGATACCGTCGGAGAAAGAGGCGGCCTCAGCGAGGGAGGCTGAAGCAATAAACGCATCTTCTGAGGTAAACGATCCGTCCTCCGGGTCGATGATATACAGCCTGCAGGCGTAGTCAAACGATCCGTCCGGCAGATAATGGGACTCGGAAATATAGAGCATCCCGTCGTAGAATCCAAGGAGGTTACACTTGTAGGTAACAAGACCGGTCTCAGGATCGAGTGGAATTTGAGTGATCAATTCCCTTTCGTCCAGGTCAAAGATACTGAGCACGGCGCAGGAATTGGAAGAAGCATTTCCCGCGTAGGGAGTGACGAGAGAAGTGGGATCTTCATCGGTTACGATCGCAAGATATCCTTCGCCTATACAGGACTTTTCGCTGTTTATGTTTCGCAGAGAAACATCTTCGTCAAAGGAGGTCCAATCATCATCCATAACCCCCGTAGAATACTGTAGGATCTCGTAAGCGCCGCTTTTGCATACGTAGATGGAGCCGCAAACCTCAGCCATCACCAGATCGTCGCTTAAGCAATAGGTGACATTCAGCGCGTCATCCGTTATATACGTGGCGGGGATGGCAACCCCGCCGTCGCGGGTGATAAAAAGCGGGAAACCGTCACCGTCCCGATCGGAACTGTCGACGATGGATGAGTTGGCGTTGAAGCGATAGATGTCTTCGCCGTTATCAAGATCCATAATGGAAGCAATGTTTCCACAGTGAAAGGAAACCGTTCCGGTATCCGGAAGCGCCAAAAAGGAAGTGTCGTAGGAGACGGCGTTACTCTGAAATTCC
Source organism: uncultured Lachnospiraceae bacterium (assembly GCA_937901625.1). Taxonomy (GTDB): domain Bacteria; phylum Bacillota; class Clostridia; order Lachnospirales; family Lachnospiraceae; genus NK4A136. The sequence goes on along the minus strand of CALDIE010000057.1, from coordinate 1,927 downwards.
TTACTCCACAGAAGGTTTCCGCTAGCGTCAAAACACAGGATATCATTGATATCCGTCTGCAGGATGGTGGAATTATACATGGATATGCTGCCATAGCCGTTAATGTCGTAAACGGCAACAAGGCAGTGAGAATCATCACCCCAGACAAGATCGGTAACCGAGTTTGTCAACACATAAGGATCGGAAACGATACCGGTAGAAGTATCAAGGATCGTGACAAAATAGTTGCTGTAGTCGATGACGCCGACCAACGCAAAGAATTTGCCGTTAGGTGAAACCGCGACACGTGAGTATGTAAGACCTGAATCCTCATGTTCTGTGGGAGCGAAAAGATGATTGATGATATCTCCGCTGTATGCGTCAAGGCAGAATATTTCGCCGGAACTGTGCAACAGAATGGCGTTATCGCCATCCGTGCGGTCAAATGCGGCAGTGAAAGAACTGTCGGAAGAAGCGTTAATTCTCCAGGCGAGGGAACCGTTGGAGGTATTGTAAGCACTGGCACAGTTTGAACTCCACACCAAAAGAATATCGTCATTTAAATATTCCATTCCGCGTATGGTCTCTTCGATATTTGTAAAACGTTTGATCTCCTCATGTGTTTCAATATCCCAGATCGTAACAACATCGGAATAGTCACAGGCGGCTAAAGTGGTTTTTTCCGGAGATACATGGAAAGATTTGATCTGATTTGGAGAAGTGTAATTCCAAACAGAGGTGATATTGCTGCCATGAAGCCCTACATAGGCATTGGTAGCGTTCGTGAGAGCGCGGACAGCCTCCGGAGTCACCGGACGGTCAGGATCGTTTTCGGAAGGGAGCGCGGCGAGAGCTAACTGCATGGCAGTGATGCGCTGCTCATTGTCAAGAAACTGCGAGGATTCGTTTGCCAGATATCTTGACTGGTTCCTGAGGGATTCACGGTAAGCCTCGTTGATCTGCGATCGGCTGTAAAACATATATCCGGCAAAGGCCAAAGCTATCCCGGTCACAGCAGAAAAACCAAGTGCCAACCTGCGCACCTGGTACTGTCTGCGGCGGCGCATGAGCTCATCATAAGAACACCCGATCAGCGAAGCCGCCAGGCGGGGTATCTCTTCCTTTTTTACTCTGGACATGGGAATGCGAAAATCGCAGGAAAGCGGCTCCAGCGAAACGCTGACTGTATGTTTTGCCCCATTTTCGTCCGCAACTTCCCTCTCCTCATGGAGAAGAATATCCGGAAGACACTCATACGGATCCTCTCCGTCGGCTAAAACGGTTAAGATTTGGTGTCTGGTGTGATTGCGCAGAAAGTACTCGATCTCTCTGGGCACCCACATCGATAACCTGGTCGAGGTGGAGCATATGACGATCAGATAGTCGGCGTGCTCTAGAGCAAATGAAATGTCATCGCTTAAGTTACTGGTAATAGGCAGCTCGTCCTGATCTCTAAAGATGCGGTTGATCCTCTTTATCCCTGTCTTCTTACGGATCTTTAGCGGAATATGAAAATGTTCGAGCTCTCTTTGAACTAAAGTCGCGATCTTAGTATCCAGCTCGGCATGCTTATACGATATAAACGCATTATAGTGGTCGATCATTTTTTCACCCCTTCAACGTCCATCTCTACCTTCGCTTCATCCTACCATACCCCGCCCCTCTTTTCAATCCGTGACACGTGACACGGGGACGTACCTGCTGTCACGTTTTTGTGACACCGGGACGTACCTGCTGTCACGTTTTTTCGGCGCGGGACGGAGGCTCCACCGTCACGTTTTTTCGGTGCGGGATCGAGGTTCCACCGTCGTGGTTTTTTGTGGCGCGGGACGGAGGCTCCACCGTCACGTTTTTTCGGTGCGGGATCGAGGTTCCACCGTCGTGGTTTTTTGTGGCGCGGGACGGAGGCTCCACCGTCACGTTTTTTCGGTGCGGGATCGAGGTTCCA
>CALDIE010000056.1 GCA_937901625.1 uncultured Lachnospiraceae bacterium | reverse complement strand
ACTTCCTCCTCCAAAACGCTCACACTCTCCATAGCCTCTTTCATCGTGCATCCGATGGCAGCCGAGATCTCACTAAAGAGGACGCGTTCCGCGTCACGCATCATTTTCTCATCCGAAATATTCAAGCCCTTATGACTCTTCCTGTTTTCCTTGCGGAGATTACGAAACATCAAAATCATACTGTAGATTTTTTCTTTGTCGCCGGACTTAACGATCGACTCATATAAACTCCGGTCGGTATTCTGCTGATACTTCATGGCTTTAATCCCTGTTAACTTCGCCAGAAGAACCCTTGCTTCATCCGCGGACATAACCCTGCCGTTAATCTCCTCTTCTTTGGAAACAGGAAGATAAAGCATACTACGGGTATCATATACCGGAACCATGGAATAATAGATTTTTCCGGGACCGCCAAAAGAAAGAGGTCCAATCTCCTCTACCCTGCACGCACCTGTCAGTCCGTACATTACGAGATCACCGATCGAATAATTAGACATACATCCTCCATTTCTGTACCCTGAATTTCCAATAAAAAAATAGCCCGGTAGATTTGTCTGAATATTTGCAGATAACCCCTATATATACTGATTATAACTTTTTTCAAGTATATTTTCAAGAAAAAATATTCTTTGAAATCGTGTTATAATTGCTTTGTAGCCGGAAGAATTCTAAATAAATGCAGAATTCCTTCTGAATCAAAAAACAGTCTGCCGCTCTGGCAGTATACGCATGCAGGAAAGGAACACACCATGGAAAAAACACCTTCAGAATCCAAAGTTGAATGGTTTAAAGTAATACAGACAGAAGATATCAACGCGTCCGATCGCCTCTTTGGCGGCAGGCTCTTAGCCTGGATGGATGAAGTAGCCGGAATCGCTGCTATCCGCCACAGCGGTCATAATGTTACCACCGCTGCCATAGACAGCCTGCGTTTCAAAAAGGGGCTGTATTTAGGCGATCTGGTCGTGATCGAATCCAGGGTTACCTATGTGGGAAATACATCAATGGAAGTCCGTGTTGACGTCTACAGGGAAGATGTTTCCACATCATTACGCTATCCGGTCAATCGCGCTTTCTTTACGGAAGTCTGCATTGATGAAAACGGTAACCCCGTCAAAGTCCCCTTTGAATTAAAGATCGAAAGCGAAAATGAACGTGCCGACTGGGAAGGCGCAAAACTTCGTATCAAAAACCGGAAAGAAAGAAATCTTCAAGGGTTTTAATCCCCCACAAAAAGGCGACCGTCAAAAACGATCGCCTTTCACAGTATTATCAATCCTAAATAAAGTAAATCTCAGGACGGCTATATCTTATTTCTTCTTAGCCGGAGCCTTCTTGGTTGTCTTCTTGGCCGGGGCGTTAACTGCATCCTTCAAAGCCTTGCCGGGCTTGAACTTCGGGGACTTGGAAGCCTTGATCTTGATCTCCTCGCCGGTAGACGGGTTGCGGCCCTTTCTTGCGCTTCTCTTGGAAACTTCGAAAGTACCAAAGCCAACAAGCTGAACCTTGTGCTCCGCGCCCTTCTTCTTGCTTGCAAGCTCTTCGATCACTACCTCTGTAAATGCATTGAGACCCTTCTCAGCATCCTTCTTGGTCAGACCGGTCTTCTTAACGATTGCTTCAACCAATTCTGCTTTATTCATGACGTTCTCCTTTCAACAATATGTTGCGGACTCTACCTGCTGTCCATCTTTAATGTACAACGAAAAGCCCATAAATGCAACACTTTTAAAGACTTTTTTAGTAAAAAATCAATATTTTTCGTTGTTTCACGCTCTTTTCACATGATTTTTCCCAAAAATAAAGGCTTTTTGTTAAAGATTTCGATATGTTTCACCACTATTCGGTCAATGAAGCATGTTTTTTGCGATACCCTGTAATTGTGTCAGATCCGTAATATATTCCGTCTTGCGGTTTACGGTCCCGTATCCGTAGGACGCATGGACAAATCGATACCCCGCAAGATCCGCTGCATCCAGATCTCCCTGAACATCACCGATATAGATAAGGTCCTCTAAATCGTTGCGCTCTGCCACCAGGGATATATTTTTATCTTTTAACAAACCGGTACTACCGAAGCACTCCCTGTCATCAAAATATTTTTCCAATCGGTGATACTCTAAAAAAGCCTCAATATACCCGCTCTGGCAATTGCTTACCACCGCGAGAAAATATTCCTTATGCAGAACGTCAAGCACCTCTTCCAGGTGCGGATACAGCACTCCGCCGTGAAGTCTGAGATATTCATTCTCGTTGTTCATACATTTCTCAAGGATATTCATCATTTCTTTCTCCGAAAGATGTTCGGACGCGAATCCTCTTCTTCCGATCTCATCCATCGGAAGTCCCATATAGCCTTTCATCTCTTTTACGGTGAAACGTTTTACGTATCCCTCTTTTTCAAGTACATAATTCCAGGATCTTACAACGCCCTCTCCGGCATCCCATAACGTGCCGTCCAGATCAAAGAGTATTCCATTTTTTATACTTTTCATACAGTACCGCCTTTGATGTTTGTACGCAAAAATTTTACCAAAGCTTTTGCTTTGTTGTAAACGAAAAAGTCTGCAAAAACAGAAAAGCCACGACTTCGTCGTGGCCTTTCCGTTGTGTAAAAGGGGAATTCTTTCGGAATTTATCTTGAGGGGGGCTCAAGATGGTTATAATATACACCCTGAACAGGGTGCATGCAATAAATTAAATATTAACAAAGATTAACAAAATATAAACTCTCATTGTGTGCCATCGGATCCATTGTCGCACTCCTGTAAGTCAGCAAAATCAGATTTAACAAAAAAACCGGAATGTCCTGATAACATCCCGGTTTAACAATCGCAGCTCGTAGCGGAATCGAACCGCTGTTTTCGCCGTGAGAGGGCGACGTCTTGACCGCTTGACCAACGAGCCAT
>CALDIE010000055.1 GCA_937901625.1 uncultured Lachnospiraceae bacterium | reverse complement strand
ATAAGAAACACGAGTATTCTCTGTTACGGACTTATCAGCGAAGTCGATCTTACCATCGGCATCAACTGTAACGTTCTCAAGGAGAGCATTCTTCTTGATTGCGTTGTAGATGTCAGGCTCGTTCTCCTTGGAAAGGTTGATAACCTTAGCATAGCAGCCGCCCTCGAGGTTGAATACGCCGTTGTCGTCCCAGCCGTGCTCGTCATCACCGATGAGAAGTCTCTTGGGATCTGTGGAAAGTGTTGTCTTACCTGTACCGGAAAGACCGAAGAAGATAGCTGTGTGCTTACCTTCCATATCTGTGTTAGCAGAGCAGTGCATGGAAGCCATACCGTTAAGGGGCAGGAAGTAGTTCTGCATGGAGAACATACCCTTCTTCATCTCACCGCCGTACCATGTGTTTAAGATAACCTGCTCGCGGCTGGTTACGTTAAACAGAACTGCGGTCTCGGAATTAAGACCCAACTCCTTATAATTCTCAACCTTAGCCTTGGAAGCCGTATATACGATGAATGTAGGCTCAAACTCAGCCTCTTCCTCAGCGGTCGGCTTAATGAACATGTTGGTAACGAAATGTGCCTGCCATGCTACTTCCATGATAAAACGAACAGCCATTCTGGTATCCTTGTTTGCACCGCAGAATGCATCTACTACATAAAGCTTCTTGTTGGAGAGCTGCTCAACAGCCAGCTTCCTGCAGGCGTCCCATGCTTCCTGGGTAGCGCGATGGTTGTCATTGGGATACTCTTCGGAAGTCCACCATACAGTATCATGAGATACTGCGTCATCAACAATGAACTTATCCTTAGGGGAACGTCCGGTATAAATACCTGTCATAACGTTCACAGCGTCCAGTTCTGTCAACTGACCCTTGTCGAATCCTTCCAGGGAGGGATCCATCTCATCCTTAAATAACTGCTCATAGGAGGGATTGTAAACCACTTCCTTGACACCGGTGATGCCATACTTGCTCAAATCAATCTGTGCCATTTTAATACCTCTTTTCTCTTATGTGTTATGTTCCCAAAGTTCCCGCGTCCGATTCGCATCTCCTGTCCTGCCGACACGCTTAAGACCGGTCCCTTCAAAAACCGTTTAATACGCCACAGACGATTATACATTATAAAACGGGATAAATCAACCGATAGAACGCCCTTTTTTCTCACGGAAAAACATCGGTCCTCCATAAAATAAAGTGTATTTTCCTATGGTTTTTTTAGAGGAACTAATATATAATCTCTTTTGTACAGTACTTTTCTTTCAGTACCGTACCCTAACAATTATACTTTTATGGAGGTAAACAGAAATGGCTTATGTAACAGCAACAGAAATGCTTCAGAAGGCTCGCGCAGGTCACTATGCAGTCGGACATTTCAACACCAACAACTTAGAATGGACCAAGGCAATCCTCTTGACAGCACAGGAGCTTGAGTCTCCCGTCATCATCAGCTCTTCTATGGGTGCAGGAAAATACATGGCAGGTTACAAGGTAGTAGCCGCTATGGTTAAGGCAGTTATGGAGGAGCAGAACATCACCGTTCCCGTTGCTCTTCACCTGGATCACGGTAACTATGACGCTTGCTACAAGTGCCTGGATGCGGGATTTTCTTCCATCATGTTTGACGGTTCCGCTCTTCCTCTGGATGAGAACCTGGCAAAGACCAAAGAGCTGGCTGATGAGGCTCACAAGAGAGGCGTATCCATCGAGGCTGAGGTTGGCGCTATCGGCGGTGAGGAAGACGGCATCATCGCGGAGGGCGAGTGCGCAGATCCTCAGGAGTGCTTAAAGCTTGTAAACTGCGGCATCGACTTCCTTGCAGCAGGTATCGGTAACATTCACGGAAAGTATCCCGAGAACTGGAAGGGACTTTCCTTCACCACTCTGCAGAGCATCGTTGATACCGTAGGCGATATTCCTTTGGTTCTTCACGGTGGTTCCGGTATCCCCGATGACCAGATCAAGAAGGCCATCTCCATGGGCGTTTCCAAGATCAACGTTAACTCCGAGTGCCAGTGGTCATTCCAGAAGGCTACCCGTGCTTACATCGAGGCAGGTAAGGATCTGGAAGGCAAGGGTTATGACCCTCGTAAGCTTCTTGCTCCCGGCTACGAAGCAATCAAGGCTACCGTTAAGGAAAAGATGGAACTCTTCGGATCCATCGGCAAGGCTTGATCGTTCTGATGTAACTTATCCAAACAAAAAAAGAGCATCCTCCCCGGCTCTGCCGCGGGAGGATGTTTTTTACTACCCTCTGTCCACTATGATATGGATCTCCACATCCGTTCCAAACTTTTCCAGATGCTTTATTATATCTTCCCTGAGATCTTCATCGCTTTTCCTGTAGTCATACGGTGCTGTCACTTCAAAGATCAGGCGTTTCTTTCCGTTCTTGCTTCCATGCATCCGTATATCATGAACCGTGATCGATCCGTCCATCGAAGAGAGTGTCTCATTGATCCTCAAGGTCCAGGCATTCAGCTCTTCATCATCCTTTACTACCGGATCAATATGGAGTGTGATTTCCGCGACAACGCCGCTTTCGACGATCTCCTCCTCAATACACTCCGCCAGTTCATGTGCCTGCAGCAAAGTATACTCGGCGGGCATGGCCACATGCATCGACGCGATCGATTTATCCGGTCCGTATTCATGAACCCTCAGATCATGGCTGCCTAAGATCTCCGGGTGACCTTCCAGGATCCGTTTGATCGCAGCCGTCACTTCCGGGTTTGGTCCCGGTCCCAAAAGGGGAGTCAGCGACTCCAGTGCCGCGCGAATGCCGGAAACAGTCACCAGCAGGGCAACCAGCGCTCCGGCGATCCCGTCGATATTGATCCCTCCGATCAACATCACCAGAGTTGAGATCAACGCCACCGAAGTTGTGACACAGTCCGCCATGGAATCCGTTGCCGTTGCGCGCATGGCTGTAGAAGAGATCTTAACACTGATCTTCCGGTAAAACAGCGCCATCCACATCTTCACCAGAATGGCAACACAGAGAATGATCACCGTCAGCCAGTCCACATCCAGTTCCGTCCTGTGGATGATATTTTCCACCGATGTTTTGAACAGATTTATCGCTACCGCTATGACGGCTGCCGAAATGACAAAACCCGTCACGTACTCCAGCCTGCCGTGTCCGTACGGATGCTCCTTATCCGCCGACTTTCCGGAAAGCCTAAACCCGATCATTGTGGCGATCGAGGAAACCGCGTCCGAAAGGTTATTGACAGCATCACCCATAATGGACACCGAACCGGTTATGATCCCCATCGCTATCTTAAATACCGTCAAGAGGATGTTGCAGGCGATCCCCACACCGCCGGCCATGATCCCGTATCGCCTGCGGGTTGACGGATTCTTAATATCATCCGGATCTTTGATAAACAAACGAATCAATAATTCTGTCATCTCCTATGCCTCATCTCCTTAAAGATTCCCTCTGCGGGTTTTCTCTTCCCATCCAAACTTTTTGGTCAGATAGTCGATCAGCACACCCGCCGCGATCTCGTGACAGGCATATCCGGGATGCATATGAGAGCCGTAATCCTTTTGCAGGGTATCCGGAAGGTTGATAAACGCAACATTGGTATCTCCGCTCTCCTTCCTGTAGCGATCCACGGCAGAGATCAAGGGAATATTCAGATCGTACCCGAGCATTCCGTAACACCAAAGAAGGAAACTGTCGGGATTGTGTTTTCTGATCGTCTTTAAGAAAGCGATGACAGCCTGCTCCAGACGTTCTCTGCTCTTTTCTTCAAATTCTCCCGTTTCCGTAAGCTCCTGTTTATAAGAGATCCCGCTCACCGGATCCATCCAGGCCGGCTGATGAAAAGCAGAGTTGTCATTGGTTCCGAGATTGATGATAACGACATCCGGCTGCCATTTAAAATCATACTCCTGTTTTGCTCCCAACGCGGCATTAAAATCTCCCGCAGCCAGACCGCAGACTTTTTCGTACACAGAAGGGATATTACAGTTCGGATTGTTATCCCAGCCGGTGAGTACACCCCATCCTCCCTGAGAGATAATATGAATATCCGCATCAAGCGCTTTCCCGATCAGATTTCCGTAATGTCTGCTGGAACTCATATACATCGTCAGCCATTCCGTATCCTCCGTCGCGCCATAGGTTCCCTCACCGGAAGTGATGCTGTCTCCGATAAATTCGATCTTATGAGCCTTCTCCTTTACGGGATAAAAACCGCCGTCCGTTCGAAAACCTTTTACCAGCACATGACAACGATCATCTTCGCCCATCGCCTGTAACTCTCTGT
>CALDIE010000054.1 GCA_937901625.1 uncultured Lachnospiraceae bacterium | reverse complement strand
ACCACCGAGATCTACACTCTTTCCCTACACGACGCTCTTCCGATCTTAGGGATCGCGTACTTTACCAGGCTCAGATCAAACTCTTCGACCACAGCCCCCGCCTGCTTTAAAACATCGGCGGCCGCACGTACGGCATCTGCCACTTCCTTATCCAGACCTTCTCCGAAATAATCTCTCGGGATACCGATCTTAAGACCTTTTACATCGTTGACCAATGCCTTCGTAAACGCCGTATCGTCCCTCTTAAGAGAGGTGGAATCCTTCTCATCATGCGCGGAAATGATCTCTAAAACCGTAGCCACATCGGTCACGTCTTTGCCAAGCGGTCCTATCTGATCCAGAGAAGAACCGTACGCGATCAGTCCGTATCTCGAAACCGTTCCGTAGGTCGGCTTCATTCCCACCACGCCGCAGTAGCCTGCCGGCTGACGGATCGAACCGCCGGTATCGGAACCCAGGGCGAAGTAGCACTCATTTGCTGCAACAGCAGCTGCCGAACCGCCGGATGAACCTCCCGGAACGTGCTCTTCGTTTCTTGGGTTTCTCGTTACGCCAAATGCGGATGTTTCGGTCGTACTACCCATGGCAAACTCATCCATGTTGGTTTTTCCGACGATCACCGCTCCGGCCTCCTCTAACAGTTTCACTGCCGTAGATGTATATGTGGGCACGAAATTATAAAGGATCTTAGACGAACATGTCGTCTTTAATCCCTCCGTACACATATTGTCCTTGATCGCAACCGGAACACCGGCCAGGGGTCCGTTTAACGTTCCGTCGTCGATCTTTTTCTGAATCTCTTCCGCCCTTTTGAGGGCTCCCTCCTTATCGACCGTAACATAGCAATGCAGTCGATCTTCCCTTTTTTCGATCTGTTCAAATACGGCGTCCAGCGCTTCCTTTACACTGATCTCTCCGCTTTGAATCTTCTTTCCCAAACCGACCGCTGTCAGCTCCGGTAAACTCATATTTCTCCTCCTATCCGATCTGCTTCTTTCATAACAGCAGCCTGTCATGAACAGATGCCCGTTATTACAGGCCTCCATTATACCTCCTGTATAAGCGCAGATCAGTCAAATGTTCTGGGAACCGCAAACATCCCATCTTTCTCTTCGGGAGCGTTCTTTAAGATCTTCTCTCTGTCGTCCCCGTTTGTAACAACATCTTCCCGAAAACAATTCGACACCGGATGAACATGGCTCATAGGCTCTACGCCCTCCGTATCCAGTTCGGATAACTGATCGATATAATCAAGCATCTCTGCCAGATCCTTCTTAGCCTGTTCCTTAGCCGCTTCATCGAGTTTAAGCTTTGCAAGAATACCAACGTATTCTATTGTCTCATCGCTGATCACATTTGCCATGAATCCACTCTCCTGTACGATACCTGTTACTTACTGTTCCTTACTGTTTGCAATAAAAAACCCGGGCGGCAGGTCTGTATGGCGGATACAGTTACTTCCTGCATCCGGACAACCGCCACCCGGCTATTATAGCACATGATTCATCATCCTGCCACCAAAAAGGTCTTTTTACTGTTACTTATAACTGTCCGGAAGGCTCCGTATACGGCAGGATGGAAATTTCCAGATTTCCGTTTTTGGTCCGGATCTCATCGATCATCGCCTTTTCTTCGGCTTCATCCTTCATCCTGATCTTAAAGGAAAGTTTAAACATCGATCCCATACCGGTCGTTTTAACTCCCACACTTTCCACATGATCCAGATAATGATCAAAGATATCATCAAAAGTATCCGTATATTCAAGTGTTTCGGGAATGGTGATCCTAAGGAGCTTTTCCTGTGCTCCCTTTGTGTGTTCAAAAATGGAAGATGATGCAAGGAACATAAAGATCACACACATAACCAAAAGGATCACAACTCCGTATCCGACATAGCCGGTACCGAAGGCGATACCGCTTCCCATGGCGATCAGAACGGCTCCGATCTCCTCGGCGCTTCCCTGGGCGGAACGAAAACGGATCAGGGCAAAGGCGCCTCCGACCGCAACGCCGACACCGATATTGCCGCTTACAAAACATATGACCGCACCTACCATAAACGGTAAAATGGCGCATACCGTAAAGAATCTTCTGGAAGAATGTACTTTAAAGGACAATACCCATGCAAAGAGTATACCCGCGATCAAGGATGTTCCCATCATGATAAAAAACTGTGACGCGCTGACCGTCGATGTAAAAATTGAATCAAACATATGCTTCTCTCCTTCTGTTTTCTCTCACCATTCTGGTGTATGCCTCTCCGTATTTGGAAAAACTCGTTTTATAAATCTGTCCCTCTGTCAGTATCTCCGTCAACCACAAAGGAATGGACTGCTGAACCTTGATCTCCAACAGGGTGTAACCCTCCGGAAGTAAAGATGTTCCCTCCATGGATGTGGTCAGATCCAGATCGCTTGTCCGGTATCTGGGATTGTAGTCGATCGTAAGCCTTAAATCCCCTCCCGGTTCAAAATAGGCTACCCTGTCATATATGATCAGACATGCCGGAAGCAGTTCATCATAGAAATCCCTGAATGTTGTGATTTCCCGGTTGATCTGTCCCGGCGCGCACACATCACCTTCACCGGCGAAGAACTTCTCCACTAAAGGTATCTTTGTCTGCACTCTTCGCTTGTAAACGATCCCGTATGCCTTTCTTTTTAATTCCAGATACACCGGCGAATCCTCGCTGGCCAGCCCATAAGACCTCAGCCGTATCTTTTCTTTAAAGGGCGGCTTTTCGATCGATGTCCTGATCAGACGATACGTGGCCGTATCGTAATACAGGGAGGCGATGGATGTCTTTCCGTAGGCATCCGCTTCCATGTGTCCCTTTAACCTCTCTATAAAGAAGGCTGTCTGTTCGGGGCTCATCTTATACTTTAACTCGTACCGTTTCATTACAACGATCGGTTTATCTGTTGTATTTGACATGCTCATCCCTCCTTTACAAAACGATCCGAAGGATGAATTTCCCGTTTTCGATCTTTGCCGTTGCGCGGCCGTTGTGTGCTTTAACGATCTCGCGTACGGTATTTAAACCGATACCGGCTCCCGGAAGGGACTTCGCGCTTTCAAGACGGGTAAAGCGGTCAAAGAGATCCGCGCCGTCACGGTCAGACTCCTCTGTAGCATTGATCACTTCGATAACGCTGTGAGAACCTTCTTTTTTCAGGTTAAAGACCACCTCTCCCGTGGTAAACCTGGCAGCGTTTTCCACAATCTCCGTGATCGCACGCTTAAGTCCGCCTTCGCTTCCCTTGATCGTCACTTCCTTTTCGATGGAAACATTCATAGGGATATTCTTCTCGTCAAAAGTATGTTTTTCGTTTGCCAGGATATCTTCACATATCGCGCTTAAGTCGACCTTTGCAACCGCAGCCTCCTTTTCCATCAGCGGAATGTTCGTCAGATCCTTTAAGAGGCCGTTCATCTTCTTTACCTGCTGCCGGATGGTACGTGTAGCATCGCCGGCACCGCCGTCTCTTTCAATCTGTTCCGTGCTCTCCTCGATCACGCTTAACGGCTCGTTAAAGTCTTTTTCGATATCCGATATAAATCGTTTCTGACGCCGTTTTGCTTCTTCCAAAGGATGCATCATCTTCTCGCCGATGGTATTAAGCAGGACTGCCGCGATCACCAGACACAGGATCTCGCCCAAAACCGAGATCATCAGGATCCTGTAGCAGGGAAGCAGCTCTCTTCCCTGATCGATCACTGTCACATATGTATTCTTCTCCGTATGGAATACACGATAGCGATACGTCCCTTTTGTCCATCCCGTTTCCTCCTTCTGTAAACTCTCGGCCCATTCAACAGCTTCCTTTTTGCTTACAGCGGAAATCTCATGAACAACGACCGAAGCCTCTCCTTCGTCATTGATCTTGACCGTAAAGAAACGAAGGGATTCTTCCATCTCCGGAGAAAACGGTCCCATCGGTCCGAAATGTTCCGGCGCTTCCCGTTCGTATCCGCTCCCGTAAGTATCCCTAAACTCACCCTTTCCTATAGCCAGAGACTCCGTGATCCTGTCCGCATCGTCTGCCGCCATACCGAAATCCACGATGTTGATAATAGCCAGTAACACCGTCAGAAGCACAAAGATGGCTGCCATGGCGTAACGGATCATTGTCTTCTTTGCCTCTTTCATCGTTGATCACCCTCCTTACCGTTCCGGTTTTGTTACATTGTCTCTGATGACATCATAAAATCCCGCATCCTGTTTTGTCAAAGGGGCAGAGTCCGAATTCAGATATTGCTCACCTTTCCGACACAAAACATTCACAAACCGACGGTTTTTGCACAAAAAAAGCGCAGACAACAGAGCGTCAGTTAAAGACGTTCCATCATCTGCGCATCTTATCGCGCTCTTTTTGTCAGTCTCTGACTTTGATGTGTACCTCGCGCAACTGCTTTTCCGTAACTACGGAAGGCGCGCCGCACATCAGATCCTGCGCATTACCGTTCATCGGGAACGGAACAACTTCACGGATATTATCCTCATTTCTAAGAAGCATTATCATACGGTCAACACCCGGAGCCATACCTGCATGAGGCGGTGCTCCGAACTGGAACGCGTTGTAAAGCGCTCCAAACTTCTCTTTAAGGTCATCCTCCGTATATCCGGCGATCTCAAACGCCTTTACCATTATATCAAGATTGTGGTTACGAACAGCTCCTGATGAAAGTTCCACTCCGTTACATACAATATCATACTGGTATGCAAGAATCTCTAACGGGTCTTTTTCATTTAACGCCTCTAAGCCTCCCTGTGGCATTGAGAAAGGATTATGGGTAAATATAATCTTCTTACTTTCCCTGTCATACTCGAACATAGGGAAGTCATTAATATAACAGAATCTATATGCGTTCTTTTCCAACAGGTCAAGGCGGTTCGCAATCTCAGTTCTTAACTGTCCTGCGTAAGAAGCTGCCAGCTCCTCCACATCAGCAATGAAGAATATTGTATCTCCCGCCGTAAGCCCTGCAAGATCCCTTATCTCTGTCTTCATATCATCAGGAATGAATTTGTCAATAGGTCCCTTGTAGCTCATATCCTCTAACACTTCAAGATATCCAAGTCCTCCCATACCGATGGACTGGGCATATTTCAAAAGCTTCTCATGCTGTCCCTTAGAAAGCTTTGCATGAACATTGATAGCCCGCACAGTCTTATCATGGAAAGGTTTAAATGTACATCTTGAGAAGAACTCAGTTACATCAATTATCCGTAGAGGATTTCTAAGATCCGGCTTGTCCGTACCAAACTCCAGCATTGCCTGAGATCGGAAGAGCACACGTCTGAACTCC
>CALDIE010000053.1 GCA_937901625.1 uncultured Lachnospiraceae bacterium | reverse complement strand
TGGGCTCGTTGATGATACGCTTTACATCGAGTCCCGCGATCTTGCCGGCATCCTTGGTTGCCTGACGCTGTGCATCATTGAAGTATGCGGGAACCGTGATCACCGCCTCGGTAACCTTCTCACCCAGATACTGCTCGGCGTCTGCCTTTAACTTCTGCAGGATCATTGCGGAGATCTGCTGCGGAGAATACTTCTTTCCGTCAATGGTACGGCCTCTGTCGGTACCCATGTCTCTCTTGATGGATGAAATCGTATTGTCCGCGTTTGTAACAGCCTGACGCTTTGCGGGCTCACCGATCAGTCTCTCACCGTTCTTTGTAAATGCCACTACGGAAGGGGTCGTTCTCGAACCCTCCTGGTTTGCGATGACTGCAGGCTTTCCGCCTTCCATTACAGCCACACATGAATTTGTTGTTCCCAAGTCAATACCAATAATTTTTCCCATAGTATCTTCCTCCTATCTATGTTTACAATCTGATTTAATAATATAAAAATGTATGATTCACATCTCCCGATCCCGAGGGTAAAGGAGATGGTATCCGGCTAGTTGGCCACTTTAACCATGCTGTGCCTTACCACGGTATCTCTGTATGTATACCCTTTCTGGAACTCTTCCACTACGATGTTCTCGCCCTGTTCCTCATCATCCACATGCATGACCGCATTGTGAAGATTCGGATCGAACTCCTTACCGACAGCCTCAATAGGCTTAACTTCGAGTTTTTCAAGCTCCTGTATCAACTGCTTGTAGATCAATAACATGCCCTGTGCGAAAGCGTCTTCTTTATCGTCTTCCGAAAGTCCCGATAAGCCTCTCTCGAAGTTGTCTACCACAGGGAGGAGTTTTTCGATCACGCTCTTTGCGCCGGTTTCAAACATGACCTGTTTCTCTTTTTCCGTACGTTTCCGGAAATTTTCAAACTCTGCCATCTGGCGCATCACACGGTCACTCAGCTCATCGACCTGTTCTTTTAACTTCTCGCGCTCTTTGTCTTTTTCCTTCTTTCCGAAAAGCGTTACCTTCTTCCGGTTCTTATCGCTCCCGGCCGTTTCGTCGCCTTCCGTATCTTCGTTTTCTTCTGTGTCATCTTCTGCAGCCTCTTCTGCAGCCTCTTCTGCAGAAGCCTCCTCTTTGGAACTTTCTTCTCCGGAAGTCGTTTCGTCGGAAGTCGTTTCATCGGAAGTCTCTTCTGTTGTCTTATCTTCGGAGGTCTCTTCTTTCGTTTCTTCTTCGGATGTCTCTTCTTTTACATCCTCCGTTTCCTTCGTCTCTTCCTCTTTTTGAACCTCTTTTTCTTTTTCCTCTGCCATGTCTGTTCCTTTCTCTTCTGTGGGCGTTAGGATCTGTTCCTTATCTACTCATCTTTTTTATAACGGCTTTCAAGCTCATTCATCATCCTCTTAAGAGACGCAACCACCTTATCGTAATCCATTCTCTTTGGCCCGATGATCGCTATGCTCCCGCGCATTCCTTCCTCTAATTCGTAGGTGGCTGTCACCACGCTGCAATCCCGCATCGACTCGATCGGTGTCTCCTCTCCGATATAGATCTGAATACCGTTCTTACCTTCATCAGCCAGATTGCTTACCGCCAGCTGTGCCAGTGTCTTCTTTTCCTCAAAGGCTGTGATCAGCTCGCCTGCTTTTTGCTTATCCGATAATTCCGGATAGCGTAAGATGTTCTGCGCGCCGCTGGTATAGATCTCCAGATCCTCGTCTCCCCGGATGGCCGCCGCAACCGCGTCCACCACGGTTCCGATGATCGATCCGTGAATACCGGCCTGTTCTTTCATATTGGTGATCATCGCGAGATTGATCTCGTCGATGCTCAAGCCGTTCAAATGTGTATTCAAAAGAAGGTTTAACTTAAGGATCGTTTCCTCGTTTAATGGTTCCTCCACATCGATGACGTTGTTTCGGATCACGTTTCCTTCCACAACGATCACGGCAAGGATCTGTTTGTCGTTCATCCTGGTCAACTGGATAAACTTTAACTTATTCCGTTTGATCTGCGGTGCCGAAACAACCGTGGCGTAATTGGTATTGTTTGCCAAAACCTTCGCCACGTTCTTAAGAACCTTATCCATCTTCTCTTCCGCGTCGAGAACCATCCCTTTCAGTTCCTCGATCTGCTTATCCTTCTCCTCCATCATGGTATCCACATAGAGGCGATAGGCTTTATCCGTCGGAATACGTCCCGCAGAGGTATGGGGCTGTACGATGTATCCCAATTCCTCCAGATCCGCCATCTCATTGCGGATCGTCGCGGAACTCAGATTCAGATCCGTGTATTTCGAGATCGTACGGCTTCCGACCGGTTCTCCCGTTTCCAGATAGTTTCGGATAATGGCATGTAATATTTTTGACTTACGTTCGTCCAAATCCATCAGTACGATCTCCTTTCTTCTGTTAGTGACATCTGTTAGCACTCGTTAGATTGGAGTGCTAACATCTCTACAGATAAAATAACACCACCCACACACAATGTCAAATTCTTTTTTTCATAAACCTTCGGATGAGGACAAAAGAAAAGAAAGCACCGCAAAGGCGCTTTCTTTTAATATTTAAATCCGCACGTTTTTCCGAAACCTTCTACAGGGAGAATTCACTTCTCTCCTTCTTGTTGAAAACGCAATATACTCTGCCGTCCTGCGGCTTAATGTAGAGCTCTAACGATGTAAGATCACTCTTCTTCTTTCCCAACTGTTTCGTCCACACTTCCAACGCCTTTGCCTCAATTCCGGCAGCGTCATATGCGGCGTCTCTGTACTGGATCGCAACCTGTACCGCAGGTTCTTTTGCTGCAGGTTCTTTCTTTGATGTTTCCTTCTTTGCGGTTTCTTTCTTTGCGGTTTCTTTCCCGGAAGTCTCTTTCTTGACTGTCTCAGCCTTCACCGTTTCCTTCTTTACAGATTCCGTCTTTACAGATTCCTTCTTCTCAGATTCTTTCTTTACAGGTTCTTTCTTTGCAGGTTCTTTCTTTACAGACTCTTCCTTCTTTACGGGCTCTGCCTTGACTGCTTCTTTTGCGGGAACATCCTTCTTTTCCGCATCAGTGTTCTTTGCCTTTGTCTCATCTTCCTGCTTTACGACCGTCTCCTTAGCGCGGATTCCCATCTGCTCTCTCAGCATCTCCTTCGCCTCGAGTTTCATCTGTTCTTCTGCCTCTCTTATAGCCTTTCTCTTAGCTCGTACAGATTGCTTATCCTCTTTCTTAGGCTCAACTTCCGGCTCTTCCGGTTTTGTTGCCAAAAAAGCCTGCGCTATCGGCTTTACAATTCCTGTTTTCTTTTTCTTTTCTGCCATATCGTCT
Source organism: uncultured Lachnospiraceae bacterium (assembly GCA_937901625.1). Taxonomy (GTDB): domain Bacteria; phylum Bacillota; class Clostridia; order Lachnospirales; family Lachnospiraceae; genus NK4A136. Next base: position 14,448 of record CALDIE010000053.1, on the reverse strand, counting down.
CCATTCCGGGATCATTCCCCCGTTTGCCGAGCTATTCCTCTCTGTTGCTGCCGATCGGAAAACCGCTTTTCGGTACCCCCTTCTTCCGATCATCCCTCAAAAGGGTAAATTTTGCCTCTTAAATATTATCTAAAAATCCGCTACCTGTCAAACATATTTTCTTTTCCCTGTCTATGATATAATAACGAATGGCACAATTCACATACAGCCACGGACATACAGATCTGTATCCTTAAATCTGTCGACATTTTACAATGAATGAAAGGGGCACTCATGAAAAAAAACAAACTTCCTTTACTCTTAATCCTTTCTCTTCTTTTTACCGGATGCAATAACTCTGTTTCGGAAGACAATCCTTCTTCCCCTGAACCGGCAGTTACACTGACTAACGGGGACAGCGAAACGCCTGCCATTCCCTCCTCTGTTTTGGACCATATGGCAAGGGCCGTTTCGGTGGATGGATTCAGCGTTACCGAAGATATGCTGACTGCGTCAAGGATCAATGACGGAAATCTTACCCGGCTGAGGGATGTGATGAAACGCGCAGCTGCCGGAGAGGATATTACCATCGCCTACATCGGCGGTTCCATCACGGACGGAGACAGCGCCTCTCCCAAAAACACCTCCTGCTATGCCTATCTGACCACCGACTGGTGGATCAATACCTTCCCGGATGCCAATATCCGCTACGTCAACGCCGGGATCGGTGCCACCGATTCGTATCTCGGCGCCCATCGCGTGCAGGATCAGGTTCTGGCCAAAGATCCGGATCTGGTCGTCGTGGAATTTGCCGTCAATGACGGCGACATCTTAAACAGGGAAACATACGAAAGCCTCCTTCTTCATATCCTGGAATATGACACTTCACCGGCCGTTGTTGCCCTGATGCTCACGACCGAAGGCGGTTGGGATTACAGTGATGTCCACTCTCCCGTAGCCTTCCACTACGGCGTGCCGATCATCAGCTATCAGGCTGTTCTTTCCAAAGGTTTGGTCACCTGGGATCAGGTGGGCTCTCAGGACGGCGTACACCCTGCCAACGGCGGACATGCCCTGATCGCGCATCTGTTAACGGCTTTCTACCGTGATGTCCTTGAAGATATCAACACAAGCACAAGTGAAGAATACAATATCCCCTCTTCCACCTTAACAAAATGCCGCTATCGTAACGCGGACATCCTCTTTGCCGAGGATATCACTCCCACGGAAAATACCGGCTACGACCCAATGGATGTATCCTGGATCTTCCCCGGTCATACGGGATGGTGCGCGGATTTTTCGGAGGAAGAAGCCTCGATCACCTTCGAAGTTGAAGCGGTTGCCATCGGCATCAACTACCTGCTTACCAATACCGATTCCTGGATGGGCGGAAACATGGAAGTCTATGTGGACGGCGAATACTCCTGCACCATCGATTCCTACGATCCCTCCACCTGGGCTAACCATCTTGTTTACCGCGAGTGCTATCGTTCTCAGGACGGTTCCTCCTCCCGGCATACGATCACCATACTTCCGGCCGAAGAAAGCGAGGGAAACCTCTTTTTCATCCTGGGTCTTGATGTAGCCTATGAATAAGCGAAAAGGAAAGCGATCCTGTCATGAATTCATATAAGCCTCTGTCTTTGTATATTCATATTCCGTTTTGCGTACGCAAGTGTCTGTATTGCGATTTTTTATCCTTCCCGGAGGCGGAAGGGATGCGCTTGCGATATATGGACGCCCTGTATCGTGAGATCGAACGATGGGGCGAAGAATTGAAAGATCATAAAGTGATCACCGTCTTTATCGGCGGCGGAACCCCTTCCCTTTTAAGCGGGTCTGAGATCATGCTCTTAATGAAAACTGTCAGAGAAAACTTTGACCTGGAAAGGGGTGCCGAGATAACGATCGAATCCAATCCGGGTACGCTTTCCGAAGAAAACCTGTCTGCCTGTCTCTTATCCGGGATCAACCGTCTGAGCATGGGTCTCCAATCCTGCCATAACAATGAATTAAAAATCCTTGGCAGGATCCATCGCTTTGAAGACTTTTTAAAGAACTATACTCTTGCGCGATCTGTCGGATTCCAAAATATCAATATCGATCTGATGAGCGCGCTTCCTCATCAGACTACACAGTCATGGGAAGATAATCTGAAACAGGTGATCGCCCTTTCCCCCGAACATATCTCGGCCTACAGTTTGATCATCGAGGAGGGTACGCCCTTTTATGATCTGTACCACCGGGAGGTTGCTTTACGGGATGCGGATAAACTGCCCGCCGGTTCTTCCCTTCCGACAGAGGACGAGGAACGTGAAATGTATCACTTAACCGGATCTATGCTTAAGACAGCCGGTTACGGACGCTATGAAATATCGAACTATGCCCTTTCAGGGAAAGAATGCGCGCACAATAAAGTCTATTGGACACGCGGAGAATACTTGGGGCTTGGGCTCGGTGCCTCATCTCTTTTGCATGCGTGCCGTTTTAAAAATACCTCTGTATTAAAGGACTACTGTGTTCACCCGGAAAATGCCGTGGCAGAAGAGGAACTCCTCTCCAAACAGGCGGCAATGTCAGAAGCCATGTTTTTAGGCTTGCGCTTAACCGAAGGCGTGGATATGGATGCTTTTCGCGCGCGATATGAAGAGGATCCTCTCATCCTCTATGAAGATTGGATCAAAAAAATGTGTTCCGAAGGACTGCTTGTCCTTAACGGAACACATCTGTACCTGTCTGAAACGGGTTTGGATCTGGCCAATTATGTCATGGGCGGGTTTGTATGATCATCTAACCTGCTTTGATCACATCGGCAAACTTTGCCTGTGCCGCTTTTGCCAGATCTTCCGGCGCCAATCGCAATTGCAATCCGATCCTGGTCTCGTACTTTTTTTCATTCCCACGGACATACATCCGCCGCGCACATAGCCGGTTACCTGATTGATCTCCTTTACACGGATCATCTCAACGGACTTTTCTCCAACCTCCGAGGCCGCCTTTTCATATCCGGCTCCCTGTCGATCGGTATCACAAAAACAAAGAATCAGCCATGCATATCCCTGGACTGACGATCCATATCCTCTACCACGATATCGTATATTTCTCCCAAACCACGGCAATATGCCAATACGAGCCAGGGTTCATTGGTATGATAATGAAGCTTGATGATCGCCTTCTCGCCGTAATCGTCCTCACCGCTGTCTCCGGCTACTACCATGCTGTCACCCTGAAAATTCTCATTGATGTAATCACGGATCTCATCCACAAGATCATCCGCTACATCATCGGGATCTTCTCCTTCTTCTACATACTTGTCCAGCAAAAGCTGTGTGTCATAACGAAATTCAATGGACTGTTCCGGTGCCATATCTCTTCTCCTCTCAATATCTATTCTATCCCGGTCTCATATAACTAACCGACATCACTTATTTATTGTAACAGATTCTCAAAACTTCTCCAGCACTTTTTTACAGGAAAGCCTCCTGTCCGCTCTGAAAAAACTACATCACCGGCATAGCGATCACAATACGAAGATTTCCTTCTACTTTAACATTATCACAGCCGTTTGGAATGATAAAGAACTGTCCGCGCTTTAGGGCCTGACCGTTCACGCTGCCTTCTCCTTCCGAAATAGCCGCAATGTAAAAACTATCACCCGTAGAGGGAACAAACACCTCTCCCGCACTTTCCTTTAAAAGCATCTCCCATACTTTGTAATTGACGGTTTCCACTAACTGCTGCCATACGCCGGGCTCGTCTTCGGGGTGAACCACATGTTCCTTTGTGATCAGGTTTGGAGCCTTCGTCACATCTTTGCTCTGTTTTAAATGGAGCTCTCTGGGCTTACCGTTTTGAAGACGTCCGTAGTCATATACGCGATACGTCACATCGCTGTTTTGCTGCACCTCAAGGAGCATGATCCCTCCGGTGATGGCGTGAAGCGTTCCCGGATCGATCTGTACGAAATCGCCTTTTTTAACCGGTACATAGTTTAACAGGTCATCCCATCTCTCCTCATCGATCATACGGCAGAGCTCCTCGTGATTCCCGGCACGGTTTCCGACGATCAGCTTAGCATCCTCCGGGCAATCCAGAATATACCAGCACTCTCTCTTTCCCTTGCTGTTTTCATGTTCCTTTGCATATGTATCTTCCGGATGAACCTGGATGCTTAAGTTTTCCTTTGCGTCAATGATCTTTACGAGTAACGGAAATACTTCATCCTTCGGATTTCCAAACAGACAGGGCTCGTTTTTCCAAAGGTCGGAGAGTGTTCTTCCCTTGAAGGAGCCGTTTAAAATTCTGCCATCCACCTGATCGTTGCAGGAGACCGCCCACAGTTCCCCGAGCTGATCGTCTCTATCCGCGGGAAAGTTCCATTCTTTCTTTAACCGGCTGCCTCCCCATATCCTTTCCTGAAGCTTCGGCTCCACAAACAGAATCTCCTTTGTTCCGGGATTGACCGTTACATTTTGCTCACTCATTCGTATTTTCCTCCTTAATTTACATCTCTCTTTTATTTACATCTGTTTTTTTAATACAACTTCTATATATCCTGCGATACTGCCTCCTCTGCCGGTCCGGAGATCAGGATGCTTACAAGATCAAATGTTTCCGGCTCATTTGCTGCCACAGTGTCCTTCTCTTCTTCCTTTTTCGCGCCGCCGGAAATGTCCTGTATCAGGGCAAAACCATCCTGTTGCGCAGGATTCTCTCCGACTCCCGTGATCCGAATGACGATCTCATGTTCCTCCGCTACAGGCTTTTCATCCCGAAGAAGCGACAGCGCTTCCATGGAGGTTTCATACGCAGCCGGCGTAACGCCCTCCCTGGTCTGTCCGGTAACGATCTTTCCATGCCGCAACACCGGAGTGATGGTCAGGCAATCGCCCCATGTTTCGTGGAAATTGGCATCCAGAACCACCGTATGAAGCGTATCTCCGTCCACGACCGCTTCCGCGATCAGGGCAGGTCTTTTGACCGTACGTCTGTATTGCACCGCAAACTCAGATCCCGTAAAGCGGATCTTTATCTCATCCCCGGGCTTTTTTGCCGACCATCCGCCGCGGAAACTGTCCGTATAATAACGCTTCGGCAATCTGTCCTCTTCAAAGCCCTCCGCGCTCACAGAAATGCCTTTAAGGCTTTCCTTTGCCGCAAAAAAGGCAGTGGCAATACGCTCCTTATCCTTTCCCTGTGCGATCTGTTCAGCGCTGAATTCATCCTGACCGGCACCGTCAAAGTGAAGCGCTAACGACGCCGTTTCCTTTCGGTCTTCATATTGATCTTCATGCGCTTTAAAGTCCGCGCTCTGGAATCTTACACAATCCTCATAGGCATTCATCGTAAGCGGCGCAGGAAGAGGCTTTTCTTCCTTTTCCTCTCCGGAGACGCATTCCTTACGGATCTCATCCAAAAAGTAACCGATCGTTTCCGCGATCAGACGATGTCCGGTATTATTGGGATGAAGATCATCTTCTGTCACATCCCTGCTTCCGAAGGCTCCGGTAAGCATCTGATCGTAAATGGAGGCTTTGATGCTGACAGCCGGGACATTATAGTAACGTCCTATCTCGCCATGAATCTCTTCCGCAGAATATCCGGTGTTGTAGATCACATTGTGAAGAAGCATCAGCGCAGGTTTTCCCGGAGCATTCAGAATCTTTCGAACCAGCCCCTCATAGGTTTCCTTAAAAAACTCATCATTGGAATCATTGACGGAAAACTCCACAAAGATCACATCCGCCTGCTGCTCCAATACGGAATATGCCACTCTGGAAACGCCAAAGTGGGACGTCGTCCCTCCGATGCCGGCATTGATATAATCGATCTTTGCCTGCGGGAAAGTATCCTTCCACCACTTTGCTGTCAATGCCGCGTAGCACAACTCCTTGTCCGTAGCCAGATACCCCTGGGTGATGGAGCCTCCCAAAAAGGCCACTTTGATCTCTTCACCTTTTTGCGCACGCTGCATCACTTTCCGAAAACGGGAGCAGTCTCCATGATTTACCATTCCCTTTTTGTAATCGATCATTAAATCCATCCCGCATAATTCCTTTCTGTATATGTTTTTTCCTGCACGATCCTTTTTACTTATTGATCCTGTATCCGTCTTTATCCTTTTTGACCGCTTCGCTTCACCTGGCGATCCCCTTCCTCTTCCTCCTCCCCGTATTCCGGGATGTAGAGTGTAAACACCGGATCCAGTATAAGTGAAGCCAGATACCAGTATAGTCCGGGGAAGATCATGATCCCCACCGGGATCAGGTAGATCAGTAAAACAACAGCGATCAGCAACAGCACGCAGCAAAGCGTTCTTCCCATATGCCTGAAGGTAATATAGAAAGCTGTCTTAAACACCTCGAATCGGCTGTTCTCATCGTCACAACACATGGAGGCGTACGGCAAAAAAATCACATTTACCGCTGTATAAAGGAGGATCAGCCCATAGATGATATAAGACAATGCCTGCGCGAACTCCGTCCCGTAACCATAAAGATAAACTCCGTCAAATATAAGCCACAAGAGTATGAACAGATCTGCCAGCCACGCAGCCGTCCAACGCTTGAAATATCCTATGTAAGATTGAAAATATTCCTTTGTCACATAATTCTTATGCTTGCGAACCGCCTCTGTCATCGTATGATAAGCCGCCATTGCGGCCGGCAATCCAAGTATCACCAGAAGCGATGTAAGAAGCCAGAGAAGTCCTACCCAGATCATACCGCCCAGTATATCCATAAAGCGGTAATACGGACCTCCCGGAGCAAAAAATTCTTTCAGTTTTCCGTTCCTGTTATTATCCTGTGCCATATCATTTCCATTAAAGCAACAAACCCCTTGCCGTTTCCGACAAGGGGCCGTTTATTACCTGTATTGCTTACCTTGCATTCCTTCCGGATCCTCTCCGAATCTTTATTCGTTTTCTCCGGAAAGACCGTCCCACCGGTTCCCTGCTTACTTGGACTGGCCGATGGTCACACCGTATACTTCAAACGCGCTGGCTGCTTCAACAACGATCTGGTTACCCCAGGTCTCAGGATCATCGCCGTACCACTCAGCGATCATATCGTGGGTTACCTGGCAAAGAGATCCGTCAAATACCGCATAGCCCTGGCCGCTGCCGTCATAGTCTCCTACACCGACACGAACCCAGCCATTATCACCGCTGGTCATAACGATCCAGCACTCACCGCCTTCGGATGCATAGGATACGTTAACTACAGAACCCGGAGTCTTGAGAGCCTCAACAGCCTCATCAGAAAGGGTAATACCGTAATCGATCTGTGACCAGGCATCACCTGCACCGGAGATACCGGCATCGATCTGGTGATTGTTCGGGATGAACTCTGCAGCATGTCCAACCTTCACGGAATAAACTTCAAAATCCGTATCGGACTCGATGAAGATGGACTTGTCCCAAGCGGAAGGATCATCACCGCATATCGATGCGATCATGTCATAAGTTACATAACACTTGCTGCCGTCTGTGATGGCATTAACACCACCGGAACCGTCTGCATCGCCTACACCGACTCTCATCCAGTTGTCACCGGACAGACCGATCCAGAGATCGCCATCCTCGGAGGAGTACTCAACTACAACTACGGAATCTTCACTGTGAAGTACTTCCAACTGCTCCTCTGTAAGTTCCTGATAACCGATCTGGCTCCATGCACCGCCTGCACCTTCGATACCAAGATCAACGGTATTCAAAGCGATCAGATTTGCTGCCTGCTGTCCGATCTTAACGGAGTAAACTTCGAATGCACTGTCAGACTCCAGGAAGATAGCGTTATCCCATGCGGATGTATCATCACCGCAAACGGCTGCGATCTGCTCATAAGTGATCTGCGCAATATTTCTGGAGTTGTTCAGATAGGAGTACTGCTGACCGGAACCATCCTGATCACCGACACCGATTCTCAGCCAGTTATTGCCGGACAGGCCCATCCACATATATCCGCTTTCAGAGCTGTAGGAGATCTCTACTACACTACCCGGTGTGGTCAATGCTTCCCACTCCTCATCGGTAAATGCCTGGTAACCGATCTGGCTCCATGCATCGCCTGCTCCTTCAAGATCCATTACAACCTCACCGGAGATACCGAACAGGTTGCTGCGATCCTCTCCGCTGTTCTCAAATCCTTGAGGAGAACCAAAGTCCGCGCTGCTGTCTGCGGTAAGAAGGTTGCCTGCCGCATCATAGAACGCGATATTGTCGATGTAAAGATCACCGGCCGTCTGAGAAGTCTCCGTCTCTTTTGTTAACAGTATGTAATTGTCCGCGCCTGCTACGAAACCGCTCACATCAAAGGAGAGACGGTTCGGGTTTGCGCTTTCCAGATATACAGACCAGGTTCCTGCCTTATTCTCTGTAAGCTTTTCACCCGTATAGGTGTAGAACTTACCGCTGGTAGCGTGGAATCCGTCCGAATGCTCGGTGCCGATATCCATCACGATCCTTGCCAACTTTTCAACATCGCTGCCAAGCAGAGCATCTACGTTGATACCAACGAACATATTCTTATTCTCAACGTTCGTTATATGAAGGGCCTTTGATCCGCCGAATGTGTCTACGGAAAGTTCCGAATTGTCGGGATTACCCTTGGTCAGACATACTCTTGCAAAAGCAAAATTGCCATCTTCGAAATCAACACTGGCCTCCACAACTTCCGGCTCAGCTGCAACGGTGCCGCCTGCGGTATCGCCGGTCTGCTGTGTATCTGCGGTTGTCTCAGCTGTCTGTGTTGTCCCTGCAGAAGTATCTGTTGTTTCCGTCTTGGAACCACATGCTACTGCGGAAAGAGCCATCACGCCGGACATCAGAACTGCAAGATATTTATTTCTCTTCACTTTCTGATCCTCCTTTTCTTTAGTTGAAGTAAGCATCCAAACCATCCTGGAAGGACTGCTTGTAGGTTTCCTGGAACTGAGCGGGTGTCATCTCACCTCTGATCACGCCCTGGAGATCATACTCTACACCCATAGCATTCCACAGATCAAAGGTTGTATGCGCGCCGCAATCGTTCATGCAGCTGAAGTTCTGATCCTGCAGATCCTCCTCCCATGCGGTTACGCTGTACCACCAGTTCATAACCTGCTTATCATCACGAAGGACAGCGGTTTCTTCAGGTGTTCCACCCCAGTTCCACAGATCATACAGGAAGTTGTAAACCAATGCGGGATCGTCGATACCTGCGGGAATCATATAAAGCTCGCCGGATGTATCATTCTTACCTGCGTTGGTATCCTTGTTACCGGAAGGTCCAACCGGCCAGCGAACATAGCAGGTATCAAAGGTTACCTGAGGTGCTGCCGCGCTGTGATCATAGTCACCGTTACCGGAAGCGATCCACGCTGCGATCGGGAAGAACGCGATGTTGCCGTTGGTGTACTGGTTTCTCATGGAATCCGAAGGAGTTCCGTCGAAATCGTACGGATAGCATACATTGTAGTTATTATACAGATCATAGATTTCCTGAAGCACTTCGCCCATAGCCGGAGAATCCAGCGTCTGGGTTGTACCTGCCGCAATGTTTGCGCCATTGGACATCATCAGCTGCTCCATGGTCTCATTCTCGTATCCGCAGTATCCGTACTGGTCTATCTGTCCGTCACCGTCGGTATCCTGCGTCAAAACCTGGCAATACTCATTGAACTTATCCCATGTCCACTCACCGCGATCCCACAGGTCACGGGGATCCTCAAGACCTGCCGCATCCAGCATCTGCTTATTGAATCCCAAAGGATAGGTAGCCTCAACCTGATGCTGAGCCTCTACTCTCTGGATCATGCAAACCTTGCCGTCGCCCATATCCAGATAGCTCATGACCTGCTGGTCATTGAAGATATCCGCGTCAGCGGGAAGAACGGTTCTTAAGTCAACGGCCAATCCGTTGGCCTGCGCGGGAATACCCATACCTGCGTCGATCAGATACAGATCACAGTCAGGAGTACCTGCCAGAATGGAAGTATTGATGGAAGACTGTACACCTTCATATGTAAGATTGGTCCAATAATACTTGATCCCATAGGTGCTTTCAATATTCTGCGCATTTGCCCACTTATCCTGGCAAACCGTCATATTGGTCTCTCTCTGCGCCTTCATGGAGTCATCATCTCCATCCTGCGGAAGAGCATTGGTGTAATCCACCATCTCCGTTCCGTCGGGAAGCTTGGACATATCTCCACTTGCCAGCTGTGCGCTGTCATAGTAGTTTACATACCACCATGTACCTAACAGCAGATTTCTGGCTCCGGTGGAATCATAGTGCGCATATCCGCTGACAGGAGCCGCTACCGACCCTCCATCGGCGGTTGTGGTCGATCCACTGTCCGTACCTGTTGTAGAGCCCCCACTTTGTGTGCATCCTACAGCCGTCACGGTCATAGCTGCCGTGGCGCAAACCGCGAGGAGCCTTCTCATTAATTTGTTTTTCACTCGTTTTACCTCCTTTTTCATTCATGTTGTTTATTAACTACCACACCCGGGGTCCCCGGAATGTGTTACAACCAAAGATATCCGTATCCTTCCCTTATCCGACGATACCGCTTCGCTCCACGCCTTCGATGAAGTATCGCTGTAAGAATATGTAGATCAGGACAACCGGGATCATCGTAAGCACGATGCCCGCATCCACATAGAGCTGCTGGATGGTCGGATCCAAAATCTTATCCGCATTGGCGATGACCGCTGCCAGTGTGGAGATACGCTTACCGATGTTCTGCTCTGCGGGAACCAGAAACAGATTGGAATAGAAAGTATCATTGTACTGCCAAACCAGTGAAAAGACCGCAACCGTAATAACGGCGGGCACTGCATTGATCAGCATGATCCTGAAGTAAGTATACCATACTCCCGCGCCGTCCACAAACGCGGCTTCCTCGATTTCCTTGGGAAGCCCGCGGAAAAACTGGTTGAAAATATAGATATACAGTCCCGAACGGAGTCCGCATCCCAAAGCCGTCATAACATACATCGGTTTGGTACTGCTCATAAGGTTGATCGGTCCTCCGGCAAACAGTGTCATGAGCTTTAAAGGATCAAAATTTTTAAAGGTCATGTATAAAGGAAGCATGATCGTGTGCGTGGGAATAACGATCATTACAACGACACAGGCGAAAAATACTTTCTTTAAGGGGAAGTCAAATCTCGCAAATCCGTATCCCACCATGGAACATACGACCACCTGTACCAGCATCAGCAAAATGGAATAGATCAGGGTGCTGAAGCAGCTGTTAAAGTAATCCAGTCTTGTGATAACCGTCTCATAACGGATCGTTGTGGGATTCTGCGGGATCAGATATACCATCGGACTGTATGCATCCGTATTGGAGAAGAACGAATGCGCGACGATACTGATCACCGGTGCCAGAATCACATAACTGATTCCGATGATGATCAAAAAGCGGAAGAACGACAGGATAAATCGCTTCGCGCCTGCGGCAAATCCCTTTTTATCATTTCGGTAACGCGGGCTGTTTTTATACTCTTCCCAGCGTTCCATGATCGATTTTTTTTGTGTTGTCTGTTCCATCTTAAAACCTCCAAGCCGGATATCTGCCGTGATCTTTCACACGGCTCCTCCACGGTTCTATCCCTAGTTATAATAGAAGGTACGTTTCTGTATAAATCTCACCACAAGAACCAGTATCAGACAGGTCACAACCGTACTGATCAGAGAGAAGGCGGAACTTAGTCCGTAATTTCCCTGTTCAAACGCCGTTGCGTATGCCAGGTCTACTACATCACTGTCAATGAAACTGTCCACTACCGTGTATACCACGCAGGTGACGATATGCGGCATCACCATGGGGAAGGTTACCTTCCAGAAAGTTTCATATGCCGTCGCTCCTTCGATCTGTGCCACCTCGTACATAGACCCCGGAATGGACTGCAGTGCCGCGATGAAAATGATGATCTGTACACCGGATGCGGTAATGATCTCACTGATACGGTTGACCGCTCCCACTATGTATTCCAGTACAACTCCGGGCAGAGCCAGCGATTCCAGCAATTGGATGTAGTAGTCAATACTTACACCCGATGAGATCGAGGAAGCGATCTCGGAACTGCTCGAAGATACTCCGCCGCTCATCATGGTTCTGGCCAGATCCATTGCCGCATTGATCGCGTCACCGTTTAAGATCACAGGCAGGAAGAAGATGGCCCTGACTAACGTTCTTCCCGGAAACTTCTTGTTGAGCAACAATGCCATAAAAAGGCTGAAGAAAATGATCAGGGGCACGTCGATCAGCATATTTCCGACGGAAGTCGTCAGGATCTGCTTAAATTGCGCGTGTACGCGGAATGCGTAATTGTAGTTTTGCAATCCTACATTTTCCAGTTGGTAGCCGCCGACAGCTCCAACCGTCAGTTTGGAGAAGGAAAACTGAAGCGTCAAAAGGATGCTTCGCAGGTAAAACCATATAAATCCCACCAACCACGGAAGAATAAACAGATATCCATGCATCATCCTTCGCTGGTTCAGACTCATCCTGCTGCCGGTCTTCTCTTTTTTCGGTTTTTCCTTCTTTTGGGGGGCTGTTTTAACCGCACTCTCCTGCTCTGAAACCGTCTCTGTTATCATCTTTTCGTTATCCATCGACTGTCCTCTTTGCTTTCGTCTGATCACCGATCACATCGACTGTACTATTTAACCACCACATAATCCTCAGCGGGAACCGTGACACCGCCCACCTGCTGATCTTTGCTTCCGTAATTGACATAGATCACGACGCCGTTACTGTATGTCACTTTCCGGAGTTCATCATTTACGATCTCATGTCTGCTGATCGTTGCTCCCATTACGGGATTTAACGCCTCGCTGACTGTTGCGTATACGCTTGCCGCCTCATCCGCCCAGTTCTCATAACGGGTTGCATAGAAACGGTTAAGTCCCGTATACTTCATCTCCGTTGCGGGCTGCCAGGTAAATACATAGTGCGGTGCCGCTCCGTACTCCACCAGCTGCAGGATATCCTGCTGTATATCGGAAGTGCTCTGCTGATTTATCTGACTGCCGCAGTAATTGATATAGCCGTGGATGACCATTTCGTAGAACGGTACATTCTCATCCACCACAAAGTAGTTGTTGTCACGGATCGGAGCATTGATGATATCGTCCGCATAAGCAAAACTGTACGCGTTGCCACCGGAGAACATCATATTCTTTCCGAGCGCGTCCAGGGTATCCAGCTGCGCAAGAACAATATTTAAGGATTGCTCACGATCGATCACTTCCGTACGTCTTCTGTCGGAATGAAGTTCATCACCTAAATCCCTTAAAGAGATACCGGCAATATCGATATTGTCCACTCTTGAGGCAAATCCGTCCACATAGCGGTTTAAGAACTTGGGGGATACCAGAGTGAAAAGATTTTCCGGATACCCAAGCGAGGACGTCTGTCTTAAGGAGCTGGGGTTTACCTGACCGAATTGAGCGATATAACCGGATCCGTAATACCTTGAAGCAACCATGCTCGAATTAAAATGCCTGGAAATATAGGTCACTTTCTGGAAAGCCACATCTCCGTAGAATCTTCCGCCGTTCGCCGCTACCCTTGCGCTCAGTTCTTCCAGACCGCTTCTGCCGCCGAGCTTCATCGGCACACGAAGACGGTTTGTCGCGTCATGATAGTAACCGCCGTTAAACCATCCCTGGTAATTCATGACCTGGTTGGCGATCCCTCTGGCGGCCAGGTCATCGGAAATCTGTCCCGCCTCGTCAAAATCCGTCATGGCAAAGAGACTCATTCTCTTTACGCCAAGTACATGAGTTGTCTTCTTGATACCGCCGATCACATCATAATAGAACGGAAGTGCAGCATCTGTTGTTGCGGACGCAAGCGCGCCCTGCGCGATCAGATAATCCCGATAGTAGTTCGCCATACCGGAGTATCCTTCATGTTCGCGATCCAGGAAATGGTAGGTCACCGTAAGGTTCAGATCGTAAGGTTTTTCCTCAACGATCGGCATATCGGAAGAGTCACCGGTAACACCGAACATCTTTAATTGCTCATATCCGCGGACAACAAATGAATTGTATACACTGTTGTAACTGTTAACCTTTCCGGATATAGAAGCCGTTACCATCGCGATGGACGCGCCCTCACCGGTCACAGCTAAGATCGTACTGTTTTCCTTTTCGATTCCGAAGATCGGAAGTCTGGCTGTTTCCGTTTTCTCCAGCAATGTATAGGTCTGGCTCATCAGATCCATTCCGTAGATATACTGCGAATAATCCGCTACACCCGTCTTTCCGTTGTTAAAGTAGATCAGAGAACCGGAACCGTTGGGAACCAGGAAGTATCCATCCTCTTGCGTTCCGGCCGCTCCAAGGTAACGAAGCAGCTGAATGCGGTAGATCTTGGCACCGCCGCCCTCCTGAATGGAAGATACGGGGATGGAAACCTTTAAGCCGTCTCCTTCCAGACGATAGTCCACTTCCACCACAAAGTTCGGGG
>CALDIE010000052.1 GCA_937901625.1 uncultured Lachnospiraceae bacterium | reverse complement strand
CCGAGATCTACACTCTTTCCCTACACGACGCTCTTCCGATCTACACGGACAATCTTCGATACGATACCCTTGTTACCGTGACGACCGGCCATCTTGTCACCTACGCGGATCTTACGACGTTTGGCAACATAGACCTTAGCCATCTGGATAATACCGTTAGGCAGCTCATCTCCGATAGTGAGGTTGAATTTCTCGCGTTTGAGGGATGCATCCATCTCTTTGTACTTGGCGATATAATTCATGATACACTGTGCTACCAGTTCGTTCTTATGCTCGTCGGTAGTCCAGCCCTCCAGCAGAACGGTGAAGAAATCGATCTCGTTGAGACGCTCCTTCGAGAAATGCTGGCCTTTGGAGATGAGTTCGGTACCCAGGATATCCTTTACCGACACAGCCGCCTTGCCGTTAAGCAGTACGTACAGTTTGTCAATCAGTTTGGCACGGAGCGCCTCCGCTCTTACCTTGAAGTCCTGATCCATCTTCTGCATCGTCTCCTTGTCGTCCATCTTCTGCTTGCGGTCCTTGTTGGCACGCATGTAGAGTTTCTTATCAATGATAACGCCATCGAGCGACGGACTCGCCTTGAGCGAAGCGTCCTTCACGTCACCGGCTTTCTCGCCGAAGATAGCCTTCAGCAGTTTCTCCTCCGGCGAAGGATCGGTCTCGCCCTTAGGCGTGATCTTACCGATCAGTATATCACCCGGCTGGATGTAGGCGCCGATACGGATAATACCGTTCTCGTCGAGGTCCTTCGTTGCTTCTTCCGAAACATTCGGGATATCGGCGGTGAACTCCTCCAGACCGCGTTTGGTGTCACGTACCTCGAGCAACTGCTCTACTACGTGAACCGAAGTGTACATATCTTCACGAACGATGCGCTCGCTCAGCACGATAGCATCCTCGTAGTTATAACCTTTCCAAGGGATATAAGCCACTTTCAGGTTCTTACCCAGCGCCAGCTCACCTGCCTGGGTCGCATAACCCTCGGTCAGGATCTGACCCTTCGTCACATGGTCACCCTTGCGGACAAGCGGATGAAGGTCGATCGTGGTATTCTGGTTCGTTTTCTCGAACTTAGGCATCTTATATTCTTTCTCGGCGGACTCGAAGCTGATGAGCTCGTCCTCCTCCGAGCGCTCGTACTGGATACGGATCACGTCTGCATCCACATAGGTCACCAGACCTTCGCCTTCCGCTACGATCTGGGTACGGCTGTCGGTGACGAGTTGTTCCTCGATACCGGTACCTACGATCGGAGCCTCGGAGGTGATCAGAGGCACAGCCTGGCGCATCATGTTCGATCCCATGAGGGCACGGTGGGCATCATCGTGCTCCAGGAACGGGATGAGCGCAGCTGCCACCGAAGCGATCTGGCACGGAGCCACATCCATCAGGTTCACCTGATCCGGCGATACGACAGGGAAATCAGCCCCAAGACGGGTCTTGACCTTGTTGCGGATGAAATGACCATCCTCCGTCAACGGTGCGTTACCTTGCGCAACCACCTGCTTCTCCTCGTCTTCGGCAGACAGATAAACGACATGGTCGTTATCCAGATCGACTACGCTGTCATGTACCTGACGGTACGGCGTCTCGATGAAACCGAGGTCGTTGATCTTCGCATAGATACACATCGAAGAGATCAGACCGATGTTCGGTCCTTCCGGCGTCTCGATAGGACAGAGACGGCCGTAGTGGGTGTAGTGAACGTCACGCACCTCGAATCCGGCACGGTCACGCGACAGACCGCCGGGACCCAGTGCAGAAAGACGTCTCTTGTGTGTAAGCTCACCCAGAGGGTTGTTCTGATCCATGAACTGCGACAGCTGCGAGGAACCGAAGAACTCCTTGATGGCGGCCACGATCGGGCGGATGTTGATGAGCGACTGCGGGGTGATGTCGTCGATGCCTTCTACAAGGGTTTTGATCCATTTCAGTGATGTTTTCATGTTCAGTAATCTCCTTAAAACTGGCGCAAGAACCGATCATCATTTTCATATAACAACCGCATATCATCGATCTCGTACTTCAGCAGCGTGATCCGCTCAAGCCCGAGCCCGAACGCGAAGCCGCTGTAAACATCCGGATCGATCCCGCTCATTTTAAGCGGCTTGACCGCAGCAAGCTCCCCCTCCCCTAAAATCCGGTATTCCATGCTTAAGCGTTTGCAGTACCAAAGCAGATCGTCGTCCTCCCAGTGCGCCTCGCAGAGCACCTTCCAGTCATCGTACATCTGCACGTGAACCTTTTCCTTAACGGCCTCCTCCGATACGATCTTCGCCGCCGCAGGCGTCATCGTCGCCTTGAAAATGATCTCCTTTTGTTCGAGGTCGTAAATCAGTCCTCCGTTAAAC
>CALDIE010000051.1 GCA_937901625.1 uncultured Lachnospiraceae bacterium | reverse complement strand
CATTTTTTTCTCTTTGTGTATCCCTTTTTCAAATATTTTGTATTTTCTTTTTTGCAAAACCACATCCCCTAGGAAAATACCAATAAAAAAGGCGGGAGAAGGATTTCTGACGTTCCTTCTGCCCACCGCATTCTCTGTTCTACATCTGGTATAACGTCTGCCGTATTACTGCTCGAATCCGTTCGGATTGTTCTTCTGCCATCTCCAGCTATCCTCACACATCTCGCGAATACCCAGTTCCGCTTTCCAGCCAAGCTCTATCTGTGCACGTGTAGGATCGGCATAGTTGATAGCTATATCCCCGGCACGTCTTCCCTGGATCTCGTACGGGATCTTTACCCCGGAAGCCTCTTCAAAGTTCTTTACAATCTCCAGCACGCTGTATCCCTTTCCTGTGCCAAGGTTATAAACACTGAGTCCGTTCTTCTCCCGGATCTTGTTCAACGCCTTAACATGTCCCTTAGCCAGATCCACCACGTGGATATAATCTCGTACGCCCGTTCCGTCCGGAGTATCATAGTCGTTGCCAAAGACACGAAGGAACGGCTGCTTCCCGACTGCTACCTGTGTGATATAAGGCATCAGATTGTTCGGAATACCGTTGGGGTTCTCTCCGATCCGGCCGCTCTTATGTGCGCCGATGGGATTGAAATAGCGCAACAGAACAACATTCCACTCAGGATCGGCCGTCTGGATATCCGTTAAGATCGTCTCAAGCATCGCCTTCGTAGTACCATACGGGTTTGTACACTTCTTAACCGGGCTTTCCTCCGTAACAGGCACTGTATCGGGATCGCCGTATACCGTTGCCGATGAAGAGAAAATGATATTCTTTACGCCATGCTTGCGCATCACATCTACCAGAACAAGCGTCCCGCCAATGTTATTTTCATAATACTCCCAGGGAAGCCTGCAGGATTCGCCGACTGCCTTTAAACCGGCGAAATGAATACAGCATTCAATGTCCTTTTCCTTCTCAAATACGGCATTTAAGCCTTCTCTGTCCCTGATGTCCACCTGATAAAAAGTGACGGTTTTTCCCGTGATCTCTTCTACACGCTTTAAAGATTCCCTGGATGAATTGGCCAGATTGTCGATTACCACCACATCATACCCTGCCGTCTGTAACTCCACAACTGTGTGGCTTCCGATAAATCCGCTTCCACCCGTTACCAATACTGACATTACTCTGTCCTCCTTCTCCTTATTCCTTCGACCTTTCGGTCTGTTTTTTGTTGTCGTCTCTGTTTGAATCTAATTATAACTATTGCGCAACCGCTTGTCCACTCATTTTTTCACGTTTTTGGGGCTTTTTCATTCTCTTTTTCATTCTCTTTCATTCATCTCTTCCGGAATTCGTGCGCTTTTTCCTGCTACCGTCCGTTTTTACTCTTTTCGCATTGTCCGCCGGAGATATTTCTCCTATAATTATAGTGATGTCAGGGTCAAAATTGTAAGAGTTGCTTTAGCAACAGAGCCATTCGTGACAACGGTTAACAGGATGCAGAGTGTATGAAAATGCCCCGGAATATGTGATGCGTTTCAAAAAGAATGCCAACATAAGAATAGCAGATAAATTGCCAAAAGAACAGTGAAAACTGCTCATCCAATAAGGAAGGAGATCCCGATCCATGATCAAAATACTTGTCGCAGAAGACGATGCGCCGCTTCGCAAACTCTTCTGTACCGTACTGACACAGCACTCCTACACGCCCATAGAAGCTGAGGACGGTCAGGTTGCGCTCGATATTCTCGGGAAAGAACATATCGATCTGATCATTTCCGATATCATGATGCCCAATCTCGACGGATATGAACTGACGGCCGCGGTAAGGGAAGCCGGTATGGAAACCCCTGTCTTAATGATCTCCGCCAAGGATAGCTATGACTACAAGCAGGAAGGCTTTCGCTCCGGAACAGATGATTATATGGTCAAGCCTGTCAATGTCAATGAGATGATCTGGCGTGTTCAGGCTCTTTTGCGTCGTTCCAGGAGTCTGCAGGAACACAGACTGACCATCGGCGGCACTTCTCTGGATTCCGATTCCTTTACCCTTTCCTATGAAGACAAACAGATCGTGCTTCCACCCAAAGAATTTCAGCTGCTCTACAAGCTCGCCGCCTCCCCGAATCGTACTTTTACGCGCAATCAGATCATGAACGAAATCTGGGGAATGGACACCGAATCGACACCCCATACTCTGGAAGTACACATCGGCCGCCTTCGGGAACACTTAAGAGACAATAAGGATCTGGAAATCGTAACCGTACGCGGACTCGGATATAAGGCACGACTTCTTACCGACGATTCCTCTGCTACGAACGGACATTTATGAACAGATGCTAAGGTCTTACGAAAGGAATGATTGCCAAGATATGAGCAAATTCACTATGAAAAACAGCAGGTTTTTTTCAAAATGGTTTCCCAAGGTAAAAAACGAGGGTAAAAGGATCATCCTGCTCTTTACACTGACCGTTTGCGGCCTGCTCTTTGTGGAAATGATCCTTGCGGCCGGCATCGTCATGCTCTTAATGCACTGGGGTTGGTTTTCCGGAGGCGATATCAGTTCTCACCTGATCACCCTCTATCTCCTGATCCTCTTTTTTATCATCGGAGCTTCCATGACCTACCTGATCGGTAATCATCTCTTTGTTCCTCTCAACGATCTGAATGAATCTATGAAAAAAGTTACAAACGGAGATTATACCGTTCAGGTAAAGGAGGATGTCGGTTTTTCCGAATTGCGCGAGATGTCCCGGAATTTTAACATCATGGTCCGTGAGCTAAATAACACGACCATCATTCACAGCGATTTTACCCGCAATGTCTCCCATGAGTTCAAAACTCCTCTTTCTACCATCGAGGGATACGCAACCCTTCTTGAGAACAGGGATTTAACGGAGGAAGAACGCTATCAATATGCAGCCGCCATCGTAGAGAGCACTCATCGTCTGACAAAATTGACCGGCAATATTCTGGAACTCTCCCGCCTGGAAAATCAGACGATCCACATCACAAAGGAGGATTTTTCTCTGGATGAACAGCTCCGTGAAGTCATCCTTTTATACGAATCCGCCTGGGAAGAAAAATCATTGGACATCGAACCGGACCTGCCGGAAACGACCTGCCACGGCAACCGGGAACTTCTCTTCCATGTGTGGCAAAACCTTCTCAACAATGCCATCAAGTTCACCCCTTCGGGGGGCTGTATCCTCATCAATATAAAAGATGGGAAAGACAGCCTGTCTGTCACTATATCAGACAACGGTCTCCCCATCTCTTCAGAGGATCAAAAACGGATATTTGAACAGTTCTATCAGGCAGATACCTCCCATACCTCCGACGGAAACGGTCTGGGGCTTCCTATTGCCTGTAAAGTTGTATCCCTGCACGGTGGATCGATCTCTGTGGAAAGTAACGACGAGCTCACAAGTTTTACGGTCACTCTTCCCAAAAACCGGTCTACAACTTGATTTCTCTCGCGTCCCGGATCTTCTTTTTTGTATACATGATCACTGTGTCTCCGGTATTAAGTACCGTTTCTCCGTTGGGGATAATGTTTCGATTCTTCCTTCTGACCAGCACGATAAATGTCTGTCTGGAAATATCAAGTTCACGGATCTTCTGTCCGTTCCAGGGATGCATCTCCTTTAACTCGACTTCTTTTAATGTGATGTCTACTTCTTTTCCGGCAGCTTCCGCAGCCATCACCACGATATCATCTCCCATCAGTTCCAGATCACCTCCGGGAACCAGTATTTCATTTGATCGCTGAACGGCAGCGATGATCAATCCCCTGGGAATTGTAAGATTCCGGATCATTTTTCCGTCCCACATGTCGCCTTTTTGAACTCGCAGCATGATAAAGTGAACATCCTGCTCCATTCCCTCGCTGCCGATCTGTCTGAGATTTGCAAACTCCTCCACGAAACCTGCGGAAATAATACCTGTAGGGATAGCCACCATACCGACGCCCAAAAACGCGATCACTGTCCCCACTGCTTTTCCCGCTGTTGTCACCGGATATATATCTCCGTAACCCACCGTCAGCAACGTCGACGCCGACCACCAGATCCCGGAAAAAGCATTGCTGAAGACATCCGGTTGAGCTGTGTGTTCCAGACCATACATGCACAAACTCGAGGCCAGCATCAAAAGAAGGATGATGAAAGTGGATGAAAGCAATTGAGAAGCTTTTTTACGTAATACCTCCGTGATCACATTCAGAGAGTCATAATACGCGTTAACACGAAAAAGCTTGAATATCCTCATCACGCGGAACATCCTGAAAGCCACTGCTCCCGAAGGAAAGAAAATCGGCATATAATATGGCAAAAACGAAAGAATATCGATAATACCGTTAAAAGAAACCATATACAGAAGTACGGAGACAATACGTTTATGCCCCGGATATTTATAATCCGCGGTATACAAGCGCATGATATAATCGATCAAAAAGAACATGACCGTGACAGACTCAATGACGCGAAGACTCTCTCCGTAAGCCTGATCAAAATCCTCAAAGGTCATAAGAATACTTACCGTCAGGTTAAGGAGGATCACGATAAGACTGATAATATCATATCCTCTGCCGATAAAATCCTCGACAAATCCGACCTCAATGATCCTGAATAACTCCTTACGGAATTTTTTCTCTTTTTCCGCCACCGTTCGATTGTCTGTTTTTTTTGCTTCCCCCGCCATAGGCTTATCCTCTTTTTGATCCTTTCAGGTAAAGAACACCCTTCCAAAAACTTTTCCCGAAAAAATACCGGGCAGCAGAATGTTCCACGTCAAACTTCATCCCGAATTGTCCCAGTAAAGCGTTCATTCGCAATCCGCTTCGCTACTTGCTCATGAACGCCGGCTGTTTCTGACCCGATGCACCGGTCATGTGCGCATTTTTTACGGATAAAGACATATAAAGCCTGCAAATGCCCTGTGCAGACACGCCAACACCTGCACAGAGCACATCTATCGCTTAGGGTTCCTGTATATTATCCCAGAAAACTCTTTACAGAGTTGTATACGCCTTCCGCATCCAAACCATACTTGTGGATCAATGCCGCTGCAGAACCGGACTCTCCGAATACATCCATAATGCCAAGACGCTTCATCTTCGTCGGGCACTTCTCCCCAAGGACTTCCGCTACTGCCGAACCGAGACCACCGATAATGGAATGTTCCTCCACCGTCACTACTTTTCCGGTCTTCTGTGCAGTCTGAACGATGATATCCTCATCCAGGGGCTTGATGGTACATATATTAACTACCTCTGCCTTGATTCCGTCTGCCGCCAGCATTTCGGCCGCTCCAAGAGCCGCATCCACTTCAATACCGGTTGCAATGATGCTGACATCGTTTCCCTCTCTGACAACGGTTCCCTTTCCGATCTCAAAATGATACTCTCTTCCAACAGACTCTATTCCTAATTGATACCATAAGTTTTGGTATAAATATTGATCTCCAAAATCTGTTTTTCCATAGATATAATATCCATTTGGATTGGATGTAGCAATTCGTTCTGCTTCTTCTTCTATTCTTGTTATTAACTCTTCATTTCTTTCTTCTTGTGTAGATAAAATATATAATAGTTCTCCTAAATTATCTGCTTCTTCTACTCCACCATTTTGTCTATCATACAAGTCTGTAATATTATCTACCCATGGTTTTATTAAATCTGTATTGTTTGTCTTCTTTAGTACCATAGATGTGATTGCAGCATCACGATACCAAGGTTTATCATACACAATAATATTTGGATATATAATACTGTCTTTTATATTAAATAAGATTTCTCCATATAGTACTTTTAATGTATTTTGATATTTTTCATTTTCAAAAGTATATAGATTTATATGATAATTTGTTCCTTCAATGATTGTATCTTCTCCATTTATAACATAATGAATACCTTCATTATCTTCTTGAATCATA